>DJVA01000004.1 GCA_002440705.1 Flavobacteriaceae bacterium UBA6268
CACGTTGGAGCAGTCGAACATGTTAGGGGACACGTCCAGGGAGGCGATGCCACAGGCATCGGTGCTTCCGCCGTCCACGTCGGCCCCGGTGATGGTGGCCTCTCCGTTGGCATCGAGCTGTACGGTGATGTCCATGCACACGGCCACGGGCGGCACGCTGTCCTCGACGGTCACGGTGGCCGTACAGGTACTGGAGTTGCCGTTCACGTCGGTCACGGTGAGGGTCACGGTGTTCAGCCCAACATCGGCACAGGTAAAGGTATTGGGTGAAACGTCCAAACTGGCAATTCCACAATTATCCGTAGAGCCTCCATCCACATCGGCCCCGGTGATGGTGGCCTCCCCATTGGCATCGAGTTGTACGATGATGTCCATACAGACGGCCACGGGTGGCACATTGTCTTCCACTGTAACGATGGTAGTACAAGTGCTTGTGTTTCCATTTACATCGGTAACGGTTAATGTTACGGTGTTGGGTCCTACATCGGCACAAGTGAAACTACTTGGGTCAATGGAAAGTGATGCTATTCCGCAGTTATCGGTAGAACCATTATCTATGTCTGTTACAGAAATGGTTGCATTACCCGAAGCATCCAATTGTACGGTAAAGGGTGCTGCACAATTTGCCACGGGGGGTTCAGTATCATTCACCGTTACATTAAACGAACAGGAAGCAGTATTTCCGCTGGCATCGGTTACCTCAAAAGTGTTGGTCGTTGTCCCTACTGGGAAAACACTTCCGCTGGCCAATCCTGCTGTTTGCAAGAGGGTTTCTCCCGGACAGTTATCGGAAGTGGTCACGGCATAAGTAACAGTAGCCCCACAAATACCAGGGTCATTTGCCACCGTGATATCTCCAGGACAGGTAATTACGGGAAGTTCGGTGTCATTCACGGTGACATCAAAACTACAGGTTGCTGTATTCCCGCTGGTATCAGTCACCAAAAAGGTATTGGTGGTAGTTCCCACAGGGAAAGTACTTCCACTGGGTAAGCCTGCGGTTTGCTCTAATCCTCCTGTAAGTTGTAAAACATATTTGTAACTATCTGTAACGGGGTAATCGTGCCATAATCCATTTTCGCGCAAAAGGGTATAGTCTTCATTACCTCCATTATTAGGCTGACCAGCAGCCCAGTTCGTGTACACTACCGGGCTGCCATCCTGCCATACAAATGTACCTTCTGTAGCCACATCATTGAACCCAATCCAAGAACGCTGGAAACCAATTTGAGAGTTCAATAAGTCATTAGCCTCTGCACTGCTTATGGTTGCCACAAAACCTCCTTGCGCAATGGCATCGTTAAAGGCCGCATCTGCTGTAAATGTAGCATCTGACAGATAATAGGTATGGCCATCAATGATCCCAAGAAAGGTAAAACCTGAAAGGGTCATGGGCGGAAAGTCACAGTTGTCGTTGGCCGAAATAGTATAGGTTACGGCGGCCCCACAAACACCCGGATCGTTGTCTACGGTGATGTTACCTGGACAGGTAATCGTAGGGGCTTCTGCATCAATAACGGTTACATCGAATGAACAGCTAGCCGTATTTCCGGAGGGATCGGTGTATTCAAAGGTATTGGTAGTGGTTCCTACAGGGAATTCACTTCCACTGGACAATCCTGTGGTTTGCGTTGGGATTAAGCTGACTTCCAAAATGTATTGGCGACTTACATTGCCTCTAATGTCATTCCACAAACCGTCACCGCGTATTACCGCATAATCCTCATTTCCGGCATTGTTAGGCTCTCCTCCACCCCAATTGGTAAAGGTAACGGCTTCCCCACTTTGCCATACAAAGGTTCCTTCGGTGGCAACATCATTGAATCCATTGAGTACTTGAATGGTTCCAGCAACAGCATCTACTGCATTTCTAATAAAAGTGTTTTCAGCAGCATCATTAACCGTTGCAACAAAACCTCCATTAGAAATAGCATTAGCAAACGCATTGGCTCCCGTAAAGCTACTATTTGATAAATAATACTGGTGGCCTTGGTAGCTGCCTAAACTTGTAAAGCCGGCAATTTCTGCGCAGTTTTCAGTTACTATAGGCAAATTATAAGTTACTATAGCCCCACAAACGCCCAAATCATTATTTGTTGTGATATCCCCAGGGCAAGTAATTACTGGAGGTTCGGTATCGTTTACCGTTACGGTATGCGTACACGTTGCGGTGTTACCGCCCGCGTCAGTTACCGACCAGGTAATCACGGTACTTCCTACAGGATAGGTATCACTCGCATCACTGGTATTGTTATAGTCGTTGGTTGCCCAAGCAACCGATTTCAGTGTCACATTGTCGACATAGAAGAGGGGTATTGCCGAAGGGTTAGGATCGGTACCCAGCCCATTGGTAACAGGGAAAAAGTCGATTGCTCCTAACTGATTTATTCCACTATTCCCAAAGGCTTGCCAGGTATAAGGGTGTGTGATAATGGAAACACCGTTAATAAATACCTCCGTTAAGTCATTATATTGATCGATTCGATGTACTACTTCAAACCATGTATCATTTGGGAATGAAAATGGGGTTAAAGTACTATTCACCTGATAGTTTCCGGTTCCGTCTGAATCGTATTGAATTTGGTGCGCCCATTCAGTACCGGGTGTTTCGCTTTTCTGAAAATTGGTATAGGCTGTATTGCCTGAGGGAATGTAGAGGTTATAGGATACCTCCCAAACTCCTTGGGTGCGGTTCCCCAAAAGGTACAATTGATCTACGGGTCCACCTGAGGCAATTCCGGTAATTTTTAAACTTTGTGTCCCGCTTAAGGCTTGTTCATTGGAGACTTCACCCGCCTCTGAAGGAGCACCGGACCAACCTACCCAATGAGCATCGAGTCCATGAATGGAACCAAGAGGATAGGATTCTAAGTCGTCTTCCTGAACGGTTTGTTCCAGGCAATTATCAACTATGGTAGGTTGTGGAACGGTAACATCTGCTGAACACAGACCAGCATCATTACTTACAGATATATCTGCTGGGCAGGTTATAACGGGAGCGGTTACATCCTGTACCGTGACGATAGCAGTACACTGGGAACTGTTTCCGTTCACATCGGTAACTGTAAGTACTACTTGATTGGTGCCTACATCCCCACAATCGAAAGTGTCAACATCAATGGTAAGAGCGGCAATTCCACAGTTATCGGTAGAACCTCCGTCCACATTGGAAGTGGTAATGGTAGCATTCCCAGAAGTATCGAGTTGTAGGGTAATGTTTTGGCAAACGGCTGTTGGAGGGGTATCGTCCATGATGAGTGCAAAGTCGTTGCCGTCGCCCCCAACATAGGTAACCTTGGCCGTAATGGCCCCAAAGGAAACCGAATCGCCTTCCGCAAGTCCATTGAAGGTGCCTACGATGGGATCGGTTCCATCATTATCGATAAGGATTAAGGTAGCACAGGAATCTTCGGCTGCTCCAGTGTTGTCCACCAATACGAGGGTCGCATCGGTGATGTTTACGGCACCATTGACCACCAATTGGTCATAGTCGGTCCCAGCGGTGGTAAAGCCGTCGAATTCCATTTCAAGGGTATCGCCGGAACCGATGTTGAAATCACCGTTTATAATGAGCTGCCCTGGGGACTGTCCCGGTGCCAAGTAGCCATTGGCTGTTGTTGAAGTGGCATCAAACTGAGCCACGCCCGTTACCCCGGAAGGGGTAAAGATGGGGCCATTGGTACTTGTGGCGGTAATGGTACCCCCAGCAGTGATGACTGCAGCACTATTGAATAAATTAATGGCCGCTCCATCTGGATTAACCGTATTTCCCGTAAAGATGATGTTCCCCGAGCCCGTTGTGTTAATGGGGGCATCAATGCGTATGCCGTGGTTGTTGCTCCCTGTAGCGTCAATGCAACTTCCGTTGATGGAGATGTCCCCATTTTCTGTAGAAATAGTGGAAGTACCCGAGTGGAAAAATCCCATATTGTTGTTGGTACCATCACCTCCAATACCCGTGATTGTAATGGTCCCACTGCCCGAATTCATAATACTGGAATCAGTAAGCCGAGTGCCTTGGAGGTTACTGGTTGTTGAGGGTCCAGCGGTGCCATCCAATATAATGATCCCGCCATTGGATACTATGCTTACGCCAGTTGACAAAAAGGTGCCATATTGGACATTGCCGGTTCCAGTTCCTCCAATACCCGTAATGGAAATGGTTCCATTGCCGAAATCTTCGAGGGTAGAATTAGCTAAAATAACGACTCCATGATTTTGGAGATTTCCTGATCCTGCCGTTCCATGGAGGGTTAGACTTCCTCCGTTGATGTGAAGGGAGGAACTGCTTCCCATTTCAATACCCCGGTTGGCACTATCAATACTGGAAGCCCCTTGCCCAGTGATATTGATGGAGCCACTTCCCGTGGCAGTGATTCCCGCACCACCAATAATTGTAACTCCAGTGTGAAAATTTCCGGTGCTGGTTGCGGTACCGCCCCCAACGCCATTAAGGTCGATGGTACCATCTACGGTTTGAATAAGTGTGCTTCCGCCAGTCATTCGTATTCCGTCTGAATTGGACGCTCCATTTGAAGCAGCAGTACCAATTAAAGAAATATTCCCCGTGGTGGTCGTTATGGTTGCACTCGATGTTACATCTACCCCAATATTGAAAGACCCTATACCGTCTCCTGTGCCATTTAGCGTAATAGTACCGCTGGTGGCGGCAATGACCGCAGAGTTTCTACAGAAAATTCCTCTATTTTGACTGTTACCGTTAGAGCCCATTCCCGTAAGGGCAATAGAACCTGTACCTGTTGCCTGTACCGTACCACTGTTATAGATATCGATTCCTCGGTATCCGTCGGAGGCTCCATCGTTGCCCCCGGTCCCGTTAAGGGCAATGTTTCCCGATCCTGTGGTCTGGACGATTCCCGTGTCAATCCCTACACCATCAAAGTTAAGGCCTGTTGTAGGGGAGGTACCCCCGGTGATGGAAATGTCGCTGTTGGCAGTTTGCACTGTAGCACCGTTGTTGATAAAAGTGTTATCGGTGGTAGTGGTGGTGATGGCTCCTGTAGTGGTAATATCGGCACTGATAGTGAGTGTTCCGGAAGATAGGTTTAGATCGCCACTTGTAATGTTGGTAGCATTAGTCTGAAAAGTAACGTTATCACCCGCATTTGTGTTAATGGTAAGGTTGGCATCAAAGGCAGCATCGAGCCCTTCGATGCTAATATCGTCTTGTGCAGTTCCTCCATTGAGGGTCAATGAATTAGTAGGGTTTGAAAAAGCAGTGCTTTCGAAGGTAGATCCCGTGATTTCGGATTGTCCTGCTGCCCCGCTGTTTTGTAGAACGACATCGGGGTTGGCAGTAGTTGGTAAGTTGATAATAAGATCTGCCGCAGTACCTGACAGGACCAACGGTTCTAATCCTACAAATGTGATGGTGCTTTTATTGTCAAATTTTAGTACCCCATCATTGGCATTGTAATGGGTAACTTCTATTTTGTTAAAGGTGTCATTTGCATCACCTACAACCAATAAATCCCCTTTTGTTGTTTTTTGTGTGTCACCCAAATACAATACATCAAATCCGGCATCGATGATGCTTTTACTAATGGTAAGGGTATTGTCATATTCATTTCCTTGAACCACTACTATTTTTGAACTGGTATTAGGCATTTTTGCTGTGATTTGCTTGCCAAATTTGTCCATTAATACGAGCTGTCCAGAAGCATTTAGCTTTAATGACAAGGATTTATCAGATTCAAAACGCAATAGTGTGTGTGGTTTTGAAAGCATCTTATTTTTCAAAACAGTCATTTTTTCCTTAGCATTCTGAATTTGCCTTAGTGTTGGAAAAACGGTAGCTCTCTTCACCGTTTGATTTTCAAATTGCGAAAATTCATCGAAGGATGCTATGGTTTCTTGCTGTTGATTGTTCTGAGTTTGCCTGTTTTTTGCAACCTGTGCTTTAGTTTGCAAGCCAAAACAACTGAAGCAAAAAAATGTGATCAATAAGGCTAAGTGTTTCATGATTTTTTGGGTTTTACGATTTTAATTCTTTAAGAGCTCAATACTTGTATTAGTCATTTTTAAAAGCTGCAAAAAGGAGTTCGGTTTTATAACTCATTAATTTTCAATGGTTAATAATGCGCTATTTACTTTATTCTGTAAATTACTTTTGAACCCTCCCTGATTTTTCTATGCGCTGCAAAAATGCCTCGTGCTGTTTTGTTTTCACGATAGAAATGGGTTTTCTGCATGTACGCAAATTACCGCAGGAAGCTTTCCTGCAAAATAAGTAGGGCTACCCATTATCTAAGTAGTACTACGTATTAGGAATTAGGTAATGTCCTTGATGAGCGATTTATTTTGGATGGCCCAAATGGTAAGGGAATTGGGATTGTTTTCCAGCTCCAATTTGGCGATGATGTTGCTTCGGTGCTTTTCCACCGTACGGATGGAGATGTAAAGTGATTCGGCAATGGCAGCGTTGCTCTTTTCCTTGGATATAAGCTTAAGGATGGTCAATTCGGAAGGGGTTAATTTTTTTAGTTTCAGAAATTCGAGTGAGACCTGCTGTAAGCTTTCTGAGTTGAAGGAAGGGCTAAAAAAAGTTTCACCGGCCATCACTTTTTCAATGCACTTGTAAATGGTTTCAGCAGTATCTTCTTTCAATAAATATCCACTAATCTGTAGTGCCTTGGCTTGAGAGATGTAGGTTTCGTCTTTGAGGAAAGAGAGGATGATGAAGTGGGTTGCAATTCCCTTATCCTTGGCCGTACGAATCACTTCCAGCCCGGTAAGGTAGGGCATGTCGATGTCCAGAAAAGCAATGGTTGGCTGATGCTTGATAATGAGTTCCAACGCTTCCATTCCATCTTTGGCCATCCCCACCATGGTATATCCGTTTGCGGAAAGCTCGTCGTAGAGCCCTTTGAGCAAAAGCGGATGGTCATCGGCCACCAGGACACTGATGTTAACTTTGTAGGGCATTGGATATTGGGATTGTGAGTTTGGTTACCATATTTTTTTCTAACGGCTCAAAAGTTAATTGACCACCTATTATTTTGGTGCGCTCCCGAAGAGTTTTCATTCCAAGACTGTTGCTTTGGTTTGCTGCTTTTGAAAGGTTGAATCCGGCATTGTTTTCCTCAACAATCAACAAAATGTTCGGCTTTGTTAATGACAAAGTTATGGAAGCCGATTTGGTTTGGGAATGTTTCACCATGTTATTCAACAATTCCTGAACGATTCGGTAGAGGTGTAGGCCACTTTCCCTGCCAAGGTATGGATCGATATTCTCCAATTCTACGGTGAAAAATAGTTCTGTGTTGGCGTCAATTTCCTGTATTAGGTTATCAATGGCCGCGGTAACGCCCAATTTTTCGATAATCGACGGGTGAAGCCCTCTGGAAATACTTCGGAGTTCTTCTAGGGTATTGGTGGCCAATTGTTCCATATCGGGATTGCCCAGTGATTTGGTTTTTTTGGTGAGTAGCATCAATTTTTGCCCTACGCTGTCGTGGAGCTCTCTGGAAACTCTGGTTTGTTGTTCCTCCTGCGACTGGATGAGTTCCTGTGAAAAACGTTCCTGAAGTTGTTTGTCCCTTTGCGCTTGGTTACGGGACCGTGCCAATAGGATGGCTCCAAAAAGAAATGCTAGGCCCAATCCGCCAAACCACAACCATTGCTTTTTAATCTTGTTTTGGGCATCCAGAAGGGCAATTTCATTTTCCTGAACAGCAATCTTGGCGTCGCGTTTTTCGGTTTCGTAAAGGGTTTGGTAAAAACTGAGGGCATTGATTTTTTGTACGTCCATTACCGAATCGCGGATGGTGGCATAAGACTTATAATGCGGATAGGCCTGCTGTGGCTGGTGCAGGAGGTCATAGACCTCTGAAAGGAATTTTTCGGCATTCATGATTTCTTCAAAATTTTCCCCCTCCTTTAGTTTTTTTAAATGCTGAAGTCCCAATGTTAAGGCACTTTGAAGTTTGTTTTGTGAACGTGCCAGGTATTTTTGGGCATTGATAAAACTGATTTCGTCAAACGGAAGGCCTTCATCGGTGTAGTAGTTTTGAAGTTTTTCGAAAGCAGCTTCCGCTTTCGGTTGGTCTTTTATGGTGGCATATGCTTCTACCAAAGTAGATAAAACAACAGGTTTTGCATAGCCCGTTCGTTCGGACAGGTCCAGGTAGTGGTCTGCTAACAGTAAGTTTTCAATCCATTCCTGAAGCTTCCCTTCCTTACGCGCATCGGTGGCATTGTTGAAATAGATGGGGACCAAATGTTCCACATTATGCATCTTTTCAGCAATAATAATGGCTTCATCACGAATGGATTTTGCCTCTGAAAAAAACCCGTTTTGCGCATATAAGGTCGCCAGGGACGATTGGGCAGCCAGTAGGTTGTTGCTGTCATTGGCTTTTTTGAAGAGTCGAATGGCTTCTTGGTAATCTTTGGAACTCTCCACAAAATTCCCATTAAAACTATAGGATTCGCCACGGTAGAGTTTGGCCAATGCAACAAGTTGTTCCAGATGGTTGGACTGGGCAATTTCTTCTACAATATTATAATAATCTATTGATTTTTGGTATTGATGAGTGTAGTAACAAGCGTCTGCAAAATTCAACAATAACTGCCCCTTTGTTTGGGGGTCTTTGATTTGGTCCACCAATCCCTCATGCTCCTGAAAGCGCTCCAGCGATTCGTGCGGTTTTCCTTCATAAATGTTCAAAAAGTTAAGTTGGTTGGTCAATTGCCTTGCAGCGAGGTCTATAGAGTCCAATTTTAGAGCCCATTCCACTGTTTGCGAGAAAAGCGAATCGTTGGCGAGGAATCCTTGGTGGAAGGAATAGTTGGTTAGACTGTCCATCCATTTAAGTTTTTGCCCTTCTTTAGAACGAGTAATTTTTTCGGTTAATTGCTGTGCAATGGAATCCAGGTCCTTCTCCTGTGCGTGGAATGTGAAAAGGAAACCTAAGGCAAGGATAGGTAAGTACTTTTTCATCTAGGCTTTTACGTAATACAAATATACCTAATAAATGGAGTTGGAAGTCACTTTGTTGGGATGTTGCTTTAGGTCGCTATGGAACCTATAAGAAAACCCTCCACAAAGGGAGGGTTTTCATGAAAAATGGACAACTTGCTTTTATTCCTTGACCAGTTGCTTGGTGAGGCGGATGCCTTCTCCTTGGATGACCATCAGGTAGGTGGCCGAGGCGAGGGTGGAGACATCCAGGGTTTTCTCTGTACCCATATCCCTCAGGGTGAAGGTTTTTACGAGCCTTCCGTTGATATCGTAGACTCCAATGCTTTTCAATGGAAGATTCTGTGGGTTGCTGATGTTTATCATCGCTTTTGTAGGGTTAGGGTACAGCACAATGGAGGATAGGTCTAGAGATACGTCTCCTGTACTTAAGAATTCTTCCACAGTAAGCTGAAATACATATTCTGTAAGGTTCCCCAGGTCGTCTACGGCCGATAGGGTAATGTTGTACACCCCGGGGACGAGCACGGTGCCCACGATGGGGTCCTGTGCGATGACGATGGGCAACAAAGGTTCGCTACAGTTATCGGTCACGGCGATCCCTATGGTAAAGTCTTCCAGGAGATACTCCCCGTTCCCGTCGGCCTGTCGTACCACGTCCACGGGCAGGGTGCCGGTATCGAACTGTGGCCCCAGCAGGTCCTCCACCGTTACGGTAGCGGTACAGGAGGCGATGTTGCCGTTGGCGTCCTCGGAGAAGACGGTAACGTTCACGGGGGTACCGATGTCGTCACAGGTAAAGAAATTAATATCGACCGAAGTAGTGGTGGAGCCACAGGCATCGGTATTGCTGGCAATCACGTCCTCAGGGACAATGGTGGCCTCGCCGTTTTCGTCCAATGCCACGGTAATGTTCTGGCAGACAAGCTCGGGAGTGGTGAGGTCCTCCACGGTGACGATGGCACTACAGGTAGCGGTATTGCCGTTCACGTCGGTGACGGTCAGTACCACGTTGTTGTCGCCAAGGTTGGAACAATCGAAGGTGTCGATGTCCACGGAATAGCCCGAAGGGTCAATGCCACAGGCATCGCTGCTGCCGCCGTCCAATAGGGCGGGATCGATGGTCACGGTGCCTGAAGCGTCGAGCTGCACGGTGATGTTCTGGCAGAGGGCCACGGGGGCGGTAACGTCCTCCACGGTGACCACGACCACGCAGGAACTGCTGTTGCCATGGATATCGGTAGCGGTAAGGGTCACGTTGTTGGGCCCCACGTTGCTGCAGTCGAAGGTGTCGATATCGATGGAAAGAGTATCCAGACCACAGGGGTCAAAGGTACCGCCGTCCAAATCGGCCGCAGTAATGGCCGCATTGCCAAATTCATCCAACTGGACGGTGATGTTCTGGCATAGGGTTGTGGGCGGGGTAGTATCGTTTACGGTGATGGTAAAGCTGCAAACGGCGGTGTTCCCCCCGGCATCTGTGGCGGTGAACTCAATGGTACTCACCCCCACGGGGAAAGCACTGCCACTGAGAGGGCCTTCCGTTTGGGCCACCGATACGGTGCAATTGTCCAATGCCAAGGCATCGGCGAACGAGACCAGGGCACCACACAGGCCGGGGTCTGTACTGGCTGAAATATCCGCAGGGCACACGATCACGGGGGTGGTACCATCTATTACGGTGACCACGGTGGTACAGGAACTGCTGTTGCCGTTCACGTCGGTAACGGTAAGGGTCACGTTGTTGGGCCCTAGGTCACTACAATCGAACGAGGACACGTCAATGGAAGTGGAGGCAATGCCACAGGCATCGGTGCTGCCCCCGTCCACATCGCTTGCCACAATGCTTGCCACACCATTACTATCCAAGAATACATTAATATTTTGACACACGACAGTAGGGGCCACTGTATCTTCCACGGTCACGATGGCAGTACATTGTGAACTGTTGCCGTTCTGGTCGGTGGCGGTAAGGGTCACGTTATTGGAGCCTATATCAGTACAATCAAAGGTGTCCATATCGATCGCAAGCAAACCAATGCCACAGGTATCGGAAGATCCACCGTCCAAATCATTAGCAGTTATGGTTGCTAGTCCGTTGACATCCAACTGGACAGTGATATTCTGGCACATAGCTGTTGGGGCCACGGTATCTTCTACGGTGACGATGGCAGTACAGGAACTGCTGTTGCCGTTCACGTCGGTGACAGTGAGCACAACATTGTTGTTGCCCACATCGCTACAATCGAACGAGGACACGTCAATGGAGGTGGAGGCAATGCCACAGGCATCGGTAGAGCCCCCGTCCACATCACTGGCTACAATACTGGCATTGCCATTGGCATCGAGCTGTACCGTGATGTTCTGGCACTGGGCAACAGGCGCCACGGTATCCTCTACTGTTACCACAGCAGTACATTGCGAACTGTTTCCGTTGACATCGGTTACTGTTAAGGTGACGTTGTTAGCACCTATGTTATTACAATCGAAAGTATCTACATCTATAGCGAGAGAAGCGATTCCGCAAGCATCGGTACTTCCTCCATCCACATCGGCAGCCGTGACGGTTGCATTTCCGTTAGTATCCAACTGTACCGTGATGTTTTGGCACATAGCTGTTGGGGCCACGGTATCTTCCACGGTCACGATGGCGGTACAGGAACTGCTGTTGCCGTTCACGTCGGTGACGGTAAGCACGACATTGTTGTTGCCCACATTGCTACAATCAAATGAGGACACGTCAATGGAGGTGGAGGCAACGCCACAGTTATCGGTAGAGCCATTTTCTATATCATTGACTGTAATGCTCGCCATTCCGTTGGTATCCAATTGAATGGAAAAAGGGACACTACAATTGGCCACTGGGGGTTCTGTATCCTCTACGGTAACCGTAAAGGAGCAACTGGCCGTATTTCCATTTACATCGGTTACCTCAAACGTATTTAGGGTGGTTCCTACAGGAAATACACTGCCACTGGGAAGTCCGCTGGTTTGAGTTAAATCTTCGGTTGTCCAAGAAATAATAATTTCCCCATTTCCCGAACGAATTCCAGGGGTGGTAGTACCGTTGAGAACCCCACCTGTGTATGAAGAGCCTCCTGCTCCACCTCCACCCGCAACACCGGAGCCATTGCTGGCACCCGCACCTGAGCCTCCACCGTAGTAACCGCCACCGCCACCGCCACTAGCTATGGTAAAGATCCCATCAATTCCTATCCCCCCTATACCTAAGGTTCCTGGGTTTCCATTGGGGCCTTGTGGCCCATCTCCTCCAGCACCTCCTGTAGCTTGGGTACCTCCTTTTCCTCCAGCACCAGGGTTGAAATAAAATCCATAATTGGGATCGGTTGGGTCTTGTCCATCAACTCCCGTAGCACCCCCTCCTGCGCCTCCATTACCTCCTTCGCCACAAGGTTGGCAGGTTCCATTTACATAGTCGCGGCCACCGCCGCCGCCGCCGCCAGCCACGATGATGCGGTTTAACAAATCAGTTCCTCCCACGCGAACATCGGAAGCTCCGCCACCACTGCCGGCATAGCCATCGGTAGCACCTGAACCTGCTATTCCGAAACCTCCAGTGGCACCGCCATTATATCCTCCAGCACCATCCATACCCGTACCTCCTACAAATAGGTTTAGGACCTGTCCTGGGGTAACCGTCAATTCACCTTGGGCATACCCTCCTAAGCCACCCGTGCTTGGGTTGTATATTTCCACGGTTGCACCTTGTCCCGAAGCTCCCCAAGCTTCTATGTTTATGGAAGTCACTCCAATAGGAACGGTAAATGTTTGCATGTTGCCAGTATAGGTAAATGTTTGCGAAAATGCTGGGCTACTTATGCCACAATTATCGGATACCGAAGGATCTGGAAAGGTCACTATAGCCCCACAGGCTCCTGGGTCGGTATTTACCGTAATATTACTTGAACAGCTTATTTGTGGATCCTCTGCATCGGTAACAAAAAAGGTGGTAGCGCAGGTGCTGGTATTTCCGTCGGTATCTTCTGCGGTCCAAGTTACAGTAGTTTGGCCTACCGGAAGGGCGGCCCCAACAAGGGTATTGGTATTGGTGAAATCGTTGGTCACAGTAACCGAGGAACAATTATCACCAACAATGGGGTTGAATGCTGTGGAAACGACGGCACGGGTACACTGCCCTGGATCGGTCTGTGCGTTCACTGTACTAAAGTTACAGGTAATGGAAGGGGGTGTTGTATCGACCACCGTGACCGTAAAGCTACATTGCGCCTGATTTCCTCCAAAATCATCGGCTACCCACAAATTGGTGGTAGTACCTACAGGAAAGGTCGCTCCAGGGGGAAGTCCTTGTACCTGCGCAAAGAAAGCCAAACAATTATCATTCACGGTAGGTGCTGTATAATTGACCACAGCTTCACAAGCCCCTGGGGTTGCATTTACCGTAATATTGGCAGGGCAATTGGAAATGACGGGAGGGGTGTTATCTACAATGGTGACCGTGTACGAACAGGTAGCGGTTTGCCCCAAGCTGTTGGTCCCTTGATAGGTAAAGACGGTATCGCCAATGGGAAGGAAGGAGTTGTTGGGAGGGCCTCCAATTTGAGTAATGTTTACGGACGTGCAGGATTGGGATCCGGTGATGATGTCTGAAAAGCTGTATTGATAGGTACAATTGGCATTATTGGCTTCAAATACCTTATCTGCAGGACAACCCATTACAATAGGCGATTGTTGTATCGTGACGGTGGCTGTACAGGTACTGGTATTTCCGGCCCTATCGGTGACGGTAAGCGTCACGGTATTGGGGCCTACATTGCTACAATTGAAACTGGTCTTGCTGGATGATAAAGTAACGCTTCCCTCTCCATCAAAACTTCCATTGTTAATGGCGCTAGCGGGAACGTTTACGGTCCCTAGGATGGGATCCAAGGTAGCTGTTACATTTTGGCATTGTGCGGTAGGGGGGGTGGTATCGGCATCTGCCAACACGCCTAGTAAGGTATTGTTGTAGGTATGTGTTGAATAAGCCAAATCACATCCTGAAAAAAAGTTGTTGACGCCACACCCCGCATACCTTCCTTCGGTAGGTTCCCCCGATGCATTACTTCCCACAACAATTGGAGTATTGGTAAGTAAGTAGGCATGACCTGCAGAGGCCGCTTTAAATAGCACTGTAATCTCATCTCCATAGCCATACACATTTACAGGGGTTGGAAAAACAAAAGTCCTTGTATACCCTCCATCAATAGGCATAAAACTGGGCAATGTTAAAGTACTCCCCGGAATAAGTGTACCTGGGCCTGAACCACAAGCATATCCTTGGGAATTGGAATTGGGTGAAGGACAGTCGGAGTACATGGAAATCTCCAGACTGATGGGAAATTTTGGATCGGTGGGAATGTGGTATAGTCCTATTGTGATCTCGGTAATCAAGCGACTGGTTGTAGTAGTTGCAAACCGAATTTTATCTCCAAATTTAGGCGGATCAGGAAAAGCATAGCCAATTTGTTGTATAAAGAAATTAGTGGCATTCACATCAGTAGCATAGATAGTTTCAATAGGAGCTCTATTGTTGCTATTGCTATCTTGAACCCTTAAAGCGGTATCAAGACGATTTACGGGTAACGGGTCAATGGAGCCCAGTGCTATCGTTTGTGCTTTGATCATAAACGCATTCATGACCATCATGCCTATAATGAAAAAACGGGGGATAACTATGTTCATTTTTTTGTGGTTTTGGTTATGAGGTAAAACTACTGTGACGGTGCATTAAAATCAATACGTAGACCTACGCATTAGAATTCAACTACTGGAAAATCAATCTATTATGAAATGATTTTATCCAAGGTACCAAAGTCCCAAAAAAGAAAACCCTTCCAACATTGGAAGGGCTATAGGTAGATTGAAAAAAACCGTGACTAAAAAAACTTTCGGAATTCGTCCCTCACATCTTTGGGCATATCGGCTTCGGTTTTATAGGCTGCAGGAGTAATCAAAGAGCCTGAAGCCGAATCAATCATGGTGTAGTTTGTTTTTTCACTTAAATAACCAATGGTTCCTTTTCGCATCTTCAGCTTCCATGAAACCTTAATGCAATAAATGAAGCCCGGTTTTAGGGTATACGATTCGCTTATGGAAGATTCCCAAGCACTGTTTACCTTGGTTTCGTAAGTGGTTTGCAGTTTTTCTACAGCTTTATGCGCATATTTAAAATTTAACTCTCCTGTAGCTTTTTCACCAATTCCTCCTGAAATCTTGGAGCCTACTTCTACTGAATTGGTATGTTCTAAGGAATTTTGAATACTTTGCGACACCGACGTAGAATTTTTGAGTGCAAAGGAAATTTGGCGCTTCACATCTTCATTGTTATTTCGAGTGTCGATGAAGGAGTATTCATTGGAGATGATATCCGTAAATGAGTCATCAGCAAGGGTAACTTCTGCTTTCTTAAGCGAAGAGCCATCAAATGTCAGGTCGTCTACCATATTGTATATGGTCCCCGCTTTTACATAGATGTCGGGATAATGAACCCCAAACACACCCATTTCTGGCATTCCGTAAATCCCCACCTTTACCTGAGGGAAGGAATCTTCTGCAAATTCTGCTACCTTTCCGGGTAGGATGGTACCCAAGCCGCCAGAGATTTCCAAGGCATACATCTTATCGGTTGTTTCGTAAAAGTGATAGGTGACTTTATGTTTGGAATTGTTGTAAATTTTCATGTCTATCGATTTAAATTTGAATGTGTTATAAAAGCAATTGGCTCTAAAAGACGAAGCTATATTGAGCTCTTGTCTTTTGCAATACGTATCATTACGTATTTAACAGGTACCCGTTTTCCATGAGCCATAGTAGTAGGGCATTTTGTGAGGGTGCCAGTTCAAGCTTTTTCACCATATTGCTTCTGTGGCGCTCTACCGTTCTAGGGGAACAGTTGCGCAATCGCGCAATTTGCGATGACGACTTTCCTTCCTGAACCAGCCGGAGGATTTCCACTTCGGTTTCGGTAAGGATGGTTTTCACTTTTCGGGCATCCCAGGGTGTAGCTTCTTGTTTTTCCATATTCCAAAACTAGAATATGAAATCCTTATGTGAAATTAGTAGACCTACGTATTAACTATAGGGTAAAGGGTAATGGGTAATGGGTGTTGGATAGAAGGCGTTTTATGTGTTGAAGAGCTGGGGGTGTTTTTGTACCCAGAGGAGCAGGCCGTTTTGGGTTGGTGGGATTTCCAGTTTTTTGATGATGTTGCTGCGGTGTTTTTCTACGGTGCGTTTGGAAATGAAAAGCTCGTCCGCGATTTGGGAAGACGAGAAATTCTTGGCCAGGTATTTTAGTATTTTGGCTTCGGTGGCCGTAAGCAAGTTCAATTCGTCGGTTTCTTGGGCAAAATGGATGCCTGCTTCAATTTGCTTGCTTACAAAGGTAGTTCCCGAAAGTACTTGGTTGATGCAAAGTTCAATTTCCTGAAGCGCATCTTCCTTTAGGAGGTATCCTTGAATGCTCTTACCCACTTCCTTCAGGATGGCTTCTTCTTTGAACAGCGTAAGGATGATGATTTTGGTGGTCAATTGGTTTTTCTGGCATTCGGCCGCAACTTCGAGTCCGTTGAGCTTGGGCATATCAAAGTCCAGCACTGCAATATCCGGATGATGGGTGAGGATAGCATTATAGGCATCATTGCCGTCCAGTGCCGTGGCCAGAACCTTGAACCGTTTGCTTTCTAGAAAGGTTTTTGTACCCGTTAATAGGATGGGGTGGTCGTCTGCTATGACAATGGTAGGGTTCATTTTTTGGGGATTTTAAGCGTGAGAACCGTTCCTTTTCCACTTTCCGAAGTAATGTCCAGTGCAGCCCCAATGAGTTGGGCGCGTTCCCGCAGGGTTTTCATGCCAAGGCCTTCGTTGGATGCCTCATTCTTGAAGCCGGTGCCGTTGTCCTTTACGGTAAAGAGGAGGTGGGTTTTACCATCCTCGGCCGCTAGGTTGCATGCAGTGGCCTGTGCGTGTTTTTCTACATTGGTCAAGGCTTCCTGGAGTATCCTGAATACATGGATTTCCTTTTCTTTTTCTATGAGGCCGTCTACTATTTCAATGTCTTCTGAATAAAAAACCTTCGAGTTTTTCTGAAGGACTTCCACCATATTTTTAAGGGAAGTGATGAGCCCTAATTTTTCAAACTGAAACGGGTGCAGGGTGTGCGACATTTCGCGAACCTCTTTGATGGTTTCGCCCACCAGGTCGATTTCGGTCTTTGCCTCTTTTTCTTTTAGGCTGAGGGCATTTTTGATGATCAATAGTTTTTGTCCCACGCTATCATGCAATTCGGAAGCGATGCGGGAGCGCTCGTGTTCCTGGGTTTTCAAAAGGTCTTGGGTAAAACCTTCCTGCAGTTTTTGTCGCCTTCGGGCAAAGTTTCGGGAGCGAATCACCCATACAAAGCCAAAAAGCCCCAAGCTTCCCAAACCACCAAACAAAAGCCATTGGTTCTTTACTTTGTTTTTTTCGTCCAATAGAGCTATACTACTTTCCTGTGCCTGGATTTTGGAGTCCCGTTTTTCAGTTTCATACAAGGTTTGGTAATAAGATAATGCCTGCACGTTTTTTACACTGGAGATGGAATCTTTTATCCTGTAATAGGCTACCATGTGCTCGTTTTCTTTTTCCTTGTTGCCCAGCGCCTTGTATACTTGGGCCAGAAAATTCTCGGCATTGTATATTTCCACAAAAGAGCCTTGGTTTTTTTTGTATTCCCAGTGTTCCAAGCCGTATTGTAAGGCATCCTGATAATCGCCCCTCGCAAGAGAGATTTGCTTGCGGGCTTCAATATAATATTCGCGGTTAATCCCTTTCGCTAGCATTTCTTCATCGTTGGCGAATTCAGAAAATAGTGTTTCCGCCTTGGCTAAGCTATCACTTTCGGCATAGGCAATGACAAGGTCGCTTAAGATTAGGGGATAATACAGGTTTTTTTGCAACGATACTTCCACTTCTTCTTTCGCCAGCTTAAGGTACTTGATTCGTTTCTCCTGATTTCCCTGCAATCTAGCATCTGCGGCTGCATTGAAGTATAGGGTAAATAATTGTGGTTTTTCTTTAATTTTCTTTGAAATTTCAATCGATTCGTTCCGAACAGCTTCTGCTTCTTTATAGAAAGCATTTTGACTGTAGAGGACAGATAGCGCATTGTTGGCACTAAGCATCATGCTGGTATCTTTTTCCTGCAGGAAAATTTTCCGGGCGGTTTGCAAACTTTGGGAAGCATTGGCAAACTGTCCCTGTTCCGACTCACAAAACCCAATCCTCGTATACACATTCCCCAGTTTTTTTTGTTCGTTTGTTTGCTGGGCATAGGTTTTTGCCTCTTCCAAAATGACCAGTGCACTATCAACGTCCCTTAATAAAAAATAACTATCGGAGCCATAAATGTAAAAATTGATTCTCCCCTTGGGGTTTTTGGATGCGAATTCCTTTCCCTTGAATGCTTTATAAACCTTAAGCCCTTCCTTGGGATCTCCCAGAATCACGTTTTGATAATAGATGAAGTCTGCCGTATTCTTGGTGGCACTCGAAAGAGAGTCGATTTCCAGGGCAAGCTTGATGGCTTCCTGAATGTAATCGGTGTAGTGATAGTCTTCATTGAACTCAATAATAGGAATGAGGCTGTCCATCCATTTCAGTTTTTCACCTTTTTCCGAAACAGCGATTTTCTCCTTCAGGGAAGTGATGGATTTTTCCATGGCGCTTTCCTGTGCAACGGCACTGGCAGCCATACCTAGTAGCATGCAAAAACAGATTTTTTTCATAGTGGATTGCAATCAAGCGATGGACTGCCCTAAAATATTTTTAAAGATAGAATTATTTTGAAAAAACCTTTCATTTCAAACTGGAATTACGTTAGCCATTTTCTTCAAAATTTATTACTTTCGCAGCCTCAAAGAAAGTTATTGGTTGCATGTGCGTTAAATTCAAGGAATACAAAGGATTGAACCTTCCCCAAGTAGCGGAGGAAGTGCTGGATTTTTGGAAAGCCGAAGGCATTTTCGAACAGAGCATTTCCATCCGTGAGGGAGCTGAACCTTTTGTTTTTTTTGAAGGACCACCCTCTGCCAACGGCCTTCCTGGAATCCACCACGTGATGGCCCGCGCCATCAAGGACCTTTTTTGCCGTTACAAGACCCAAAAGGGTTATAAAGTTGACCGTAAGGCAGGGTGGGATACGCATGGGTTGCCCATTGAATTGGGCGTGGAAAAGGAATTGGGCATTACCAAGGAAGACATTGGCAAAAAGATTTCCATAGAAGCCTATAACGAAGCTTGCCGCAAGGCCGTGATGCGTTATACCGACGTGTGGAACCGATTGACCGAACGTGCCGGATATTGGGTAGATATGGATCATCCCTATATCACCTACGAACCCAAGTACATGGAAACCGTATGGTGGCTTTTGAAACAGATTTACGACCAAGGGCTTTTGTACAAGGGGTACACCATCCAACCCTATTCCCCAAAAGCAGGGACGGGGCTTAGTTCCCACGAATTGAACCAGCCCGGCACTTATCAGGACGTTACCGATACTACAGTAGTAGCACAGTTCAAAGCAGTTGCTAATACGTTACCCGACTTTTTGAAAGAGTTTGGGACCATTCATTTCCTTGCGTGGACGACCACCCCTTGGACCCTGCCCAGCAATACGGCGCTTACGGTAGGTCCAAAAATTGAGTATGTATTGGTGCAAACCTTCAACCAATACACTTTTGAACCCATTAAGGTGGTATTAGCAAAAAACTTGGTCGACAAGCAATTTTCCGGAAAATATGTACCTGCAAAAGACAAAGCCGATTTAAGGAATTATTCAAAAGACGACAAAAAAATACCCTACTGGGTGGTAAATAGGTTTAAAGGAAGTGACCTCGTGGGCATTCGCTACGAGCAATTGCTGCCTTACTCCCTTCCTTTTGAACACCCTGAAAATGCCTTCCGCGTCATTGCTGGCGATTTTGTAACTACCGAAGACGGTACCGGAATTGTCCATACCGCCCCTACCTTTGGGGCAGACGACGCCAAGGTGGCCAAAGAAGCCGTTCCGGAAGTCCCCCCCATGTTGGTGAAGGATGAAAATGGCAACTTGGTGCCCTTGGTCGATTTGCAAGGGCGTTTCCGACCCGAAATGAAAGAATTGGCCGGAAAGTACGTGAAGAATGAATATTATGAGGATGGTGAAGTACCCGAAAAGAGTGTGGATGTGGAAATTGCCATTCGCCTGAAAGAAGAGAACAAGGCCTTTAAGGTCGAAAAATACGTACACAGCTACCCCAATTGCTGGCGCACCGACAAACCTATTTTGTACTATCCTTTGGATTCGTGGTTCATTAAGGTCACTTCGTTTCGGGACCGCATGTACGAACTCAATCAGAAAATCAACTGGAAACCCAAGGCCACCGGCGAAGGCCGTTTTGGAAATTGGTTGGCCAGTGCGAACGATTGGAACCTTTCCCGCTCCAGGTATTGGGGTATTCCGCTTCCTATTTGGAGGACCGAAGATGGCAAAGAGGCCAAATGCATTGGTTCGGTAGCGGAATTGAAAGGTGAAATGGACAAAGCCGTTGCTGCTGGAGTTTTGGACAAACCTCTTTTTGAGGATTTTGCCTTAGGGGATCAATCGGAAGCCAACTATGCCAAGATCGATCTTCATAAAAATATTGTGGATGCCATTGTCTTGGTTTCCGAAAGTGGGAAACCCATGTACCGTGAAGCCGATTTGATTGATGTGTGGTTCGACAGTGGGAGTATGCCCTATGCCCAATGGCACTATCCTTTTGAAAATAAGGAAAAGGTTGAGAAAACTTGGCGCAAGGCCGATTTCATTGCCGAAGGGGTAGACCAAACCCGTGGTTGGTTCTATACTTTGCATGCCATCTCTACCATGATTTTTGATGACATTTGCTACAAGAACGTCGTGAGCAACGGGTTGGTGCTGGACAAGAATGGGCAAAAAATGTCCAAACGTTTGGGCAATGCCGTTGATCCTTTTGAAACCTTAGATCAATACGGTCCCGATGCCACCCGCTGGTACATGATTAGCAATGCCAACCCTTGGGATAATCTCAAGTTTGATTTGGACGGCATTGAGGAAGTGCGCAACAAATTTTTCGGAACACTTTACAATACCTACAGCTTTTTCAGCCTTTATGCCAATTTGGATGGTTTCGAATATGCAGAGGCGGAAGTTCCATTGAAAAATAGGCCAGAAATTGACCGTTGGATCCTTTCAGAATTGCATAGTTTGATCCAAAAGGTAGATGATGCCTATGCCGACTACGAGCCCACCAAGGCCACAAGGGCCATCTCGGAATTTGTTCAGGAAAACTTGAGCAACTGGTTTGTGCGCCTTAGCAGAAGGCGTTATTGGAAAGGAAGCTATGGCGAAGATAAGGTTTCGGCCTACCAAACGCTATATACTTGCTTGGTTACCGTAGCACAACTGGGGGCTCCTGTTGCACCATTTTTCATGGACCGACTTTACAAAGACCTCACTTCAGTAACCGTAAGCGGAGGTAAGTCTTCGGTGCATTTGAGTAACTTTCCGGTTTCCGAGGCGTCTTACATAGACCCCATCTTGGAACACAAGATGCAGAAGGCACAGACAATATCCTCCTTGGTTTTGTCGTTACGTCAACGCGAGAAGATTAAGGTGCGGCAGCCCCTTCAGAAAATCATGATTCCCGTTTTAGGTGAAGCAGAGCGAAATGAAATTGTGGCGGTTTCGGAATTGATCAAGCATGAGGTGAATGTGAAGGAAATCGATTTGATTGATGAGGGCTCCGGTATTTTGGTGAAACAGATCAAGCCCGACTTCAAGAAATTGGGTCCTCGTTTCGGTGCTGAAATGAAAGCAGTGGCACAAGCCATTCATGAATTTGGACAAGAAGAAATTGCCCAATTGGAAAAAGAAGGCGAAATTGAAATAGCATATCAAGGTAAAAACGCTACCTTGAACCTCGACGATGTCCTTATTAGTTCGCAGGATATTGAAGGCTGGTTGGTGGCCAGCGACAATGGGGTTACGGTCGCCTTGGATGTGACCATCACACCCGAGCTGAAAAATGAAGGGATTGCCCGCGAACTGGTGAACAGGATACAGAACCTAAGAAAGGATTCTGGGTTTGAAGTGACCGATCGTGTGGAAATTACGTTGCAGGATGAAGCAACCCTAAAAAAAGCCATTCAACAAAATTTGGAATACATAAAACAAGAAACCTTGACCGAAATTTTGGAATTTCAGGAGGCCGTTGGAAATGGAACGGAAATTGCATTTGACGGCATCGAAACAAGGTTACGCATTAAAAAACATAACTAATATGTCCCAAGAAGTAAAAACCCGCTACAGCGACAAGGAATTGGAAGAATTCAAGTCCATCATCATGGAAAAGCTTGAAAAAGCCAAGGAACAATTGGCCCTTATTGAAAGTGCTTACAAGAATGATAGCAACAACGGAACCGATGATACATCGCCTACCTTTAAGGCCTTTGACGAAGGCAGTGAGGTAATGAGCAAGGAAGCCAATTCGCAATTGGCCATCCGTCAGGAAAAGTTTATCCGTGACCTAAAGAATGCCCTTATTCGTATCGAAAACAAAACCTATGGTATTTGCCGTGTAACGGGAAAGCTGATCAATCCTGAGCGCTTGCGCTTGGTGCCTCACGCCACCCTGAGTATCGAGGCCAAAAACTTGCAAAAATAGCAACGACCTTTATGCAGATTGGTCTCCATAAAGCCAGATTAAAAATACAGAACCCCATTCTTCCATGGGGTTTTTTTGTGTTCGTAATTCTGTTTGGACCGGATGGGATTTCGCAAAAAACGATGCAAAAAAGTTGGGAAGCCCATAATTTTGTTCGTTTGGAAATCCTTTCGGAAGAAGCCTACCTCATTCAAATTGAGGTTGTGCCCACCAAGACCATTCAATTGAAAACATCGGTGGAAGGGGAACATTTTGAGAGTGTAGTCGTAGATGCCATCGAAAAGAACAACGTGTTGCAACTAAAAACAGCCTACCGCCCTTACTTCACCCCAGAGAATGATAAACTAGCTGCCCATAAATTGATTTCAATTGCGCTGCACCTTAGCATCCCAGAAGGAATGGAAGTAGTTGTTGAAGCTTCCAAAGCGCGACTGGAAACCCAAGGGAGTTTTAAGCAACTGGACGCCAACTTAATGACTGGACTTTGCATCCTAAAGGGGTTTAAAGGGAATGCAGCCTTGAACGCTCGAAACGGGGATGTCCTTGTTTTTGCTGAGCCCGGGGTTAGCGGGGAAGGCATTTCACACCATGGAACGGTCATCAATCAGCTCCCAGTCCAGCAACCATTTCGAATCACTGCGGAAAGTGTTAATGGCAATATAAGTTTGCTTAAAAGCCAAGAATAAATAATTACTTTTGCGACGCACTGTGTAAAACATACTGTCAATGTCCTTAAAAAAAGCCGTTTTCATCATCATTCTTGTCTTGTTAGTCGATCAAATCTTGAAGATTTATATCAAAACCCATTTTGCTCTGGGGGATAAGGTGGAGATTTTTAGTTGGTTCAGTTTCTGGTTTATCGAAAACGAAGGGATGGCTTGGGGTGCTAAAATTCCAGGCCAATACGGCAAATTGATCTTGACCCTCTTTAGGATTGGTGCCATTTTGGGGATTGGCTATTGGCTATGGACTTCCACTCAAAAGAAAGCTCCTGGAATCTTGATCCTATCCATAGCACTGATTTTCGCTGGGGCCTTCGGAAACATCATCGATTCGGTTTTTTATGGAGTAATTTTCAACGACAGCATCAACCAAGTGGCTTCCTTCATGCCACCGGAAGGCGGGTACGGAACGCTTTTCCATGGAAAGGTGGTAGACATGTTTGCTTTTTCCTTTTTTAACCCTGTGTTCAATGTAGCCGATTCTTCCATTAGTATAGGGGTAACCTTATTAATCCTGTTCAACAAACGGGCATTTCCCAAAAAGGAAAAAGAAGCCACTAAGGAGGATGTGCCTCCAGTATCGGAGGAAGTATCGGGGTCTTAGAACCTAATCCGAAAAGTAGTACCTTCACCCACCGTACTCTCTACAGTAATGGTTCCCTGTAGGGTTTCGATTTGGTTTTTGATGATGAACAATCCTATCCCCACTGCATTTTCTGAATCGTGAAAGGTTTGGTAGATGTGGAACAGTTCATCGCCATGCTTCTCAAGATCAATACCCGAACCGTTATCACGAACCAACAGGAAGTTAGCCCCGTCTTCATGATAGCTAAACAGGTCGATGGTAGGTGTTCTATCAGGATGCCGGTATTTGATGGCATTGCTGATAAGGTTGCTGAAAATACTTTCCATGCAATAAGGAACGTATTCAATTTCGGGAACTTCTGAAAAGTCGGTGTAGATATCGACTTTACTTTCCTGAATCATGGTATAGAGCCGTGTATGTACTTTTTTGAAGCACTGGTCCAGGGAGACCATCGTAAGGCATTCGATGCTTTTAGTTTGTGAAGCCATAATTTCGTCCAGATGCGCTACCGTAGTATTCAGGGATTTTGAGACATCAAAAAGGTGCTGGGTTAGCTCCTCCCGTTCTTCAATAGACGCAGCGTCTTTCAACAATTCCAAACTTAGGCTAAGATTGCCCGCATGCGATTTTAAGTGGTGGGATACGATGTGCGCAAAATGAGACAAACGTGCATTTTGGGATTCAATCACGGCCATGGATTTTTCCAATTGAAGGGCCCTAATTTTTTCTTCATCGATGTTTTGGAATACCCCCTGAATCCCAATAATCTCGCCCTGTTCATTTAAGATAGGCTTCCCGAATGCTTTGGCCCAAAATACTTTTTGGTCGTAGGTAAGCATCTTGATGGTTACGGAAAAGCTTTTTCCCATACTGCATTCCATGAATTTTTCCTGTGCCAATTCGTGATGCTCTGGCGCGTAAAAATCCAATGCCTTTTTTAGGGAAGGCTCGTATTCCTTAGGGAGGTTTAAAATTTTTCGCCCTTCTGCGTCGATGAAACTTTTCTTTTCAACAAAATTGATGCCCCACCCCCCAGATCCGGTAAGCTTGGCAATTTGTTGGTAATAAAAAGGATGGAATAAGGAATCTTCCTCGGTAACAGACTTTTGTTCGCGCAATAAAATGTGCTTTCTTTTTTGGGCTAAGAAGCTCATTACATAAGTTTTGGGGCGCGAAAGATATAAAAAATTATGGAATCCTCACTTTTTCCAACTAAATTTTAAAAAATATGAATATTTTGGGGAGTTACGGCATAATTCATTGGAACATCCCAATCATTACTGGCCAAAGCCTTTTCAGGCTCAAAGAAGGAAAGCCCCACAAAAAGACAATCGGGATGGCAAGATGCCAAAAAACGATCGTAGAACCCTTTGCCATAACCAAGTCGATTTCCTTGCTGGTCATAAGCCAACAAAGGAACAAATACTACTTCCAGGGTAGTTGGTGCAATTTCAATCCCGCGAACGGGTTCAGGAATTCCATAGCTTGAAATTTTGAGCGGGGTGTTTTCTTGCAGTAAAATGGATGTCAAGGAACCTGTTTTAAAATCGGCTACAGGCACTACAATACTCTTGTCCCTTCCTTGAAGAATATGCAGCAGAAAATCTGTTTGTACTTCCTGTTTGCTTTCGATGGTTAAAAACAGATGAAAATAGGTCTTTTCCCAAATGGGCAATTTCAAACATTGGTTGGCGATGGCCATGCTTTTTTCCTCTAGGGCCTCGGGTGAAAGGGCAGTCCTTCGTTTCAAATACCAATTCCTCAACGCCTGTTTATCCATCACCCAACTTGTGTAGACATATGAAACAAAGCATCTCCTTGATACACAATGGGGGCTTCGTTAACATTGAACACATAGCCCTTGTTATTGGCTTTGATCCAATAATGTACCTTTCCGTAGGGATCGGTGATATGTCCCAAGATCTCGCCACGATTCACCAAAGCACCTACTTTTACATTGGCTTTAAACATACCCGAAGCGTGGGCACGGATCCATTTGCTGTTGGCAATGATTACCGAAGGCTTGGACGGTACACTTACCTTAAATTTACTCTGCAACATTCCTAGGTGGTTGAGGATGCGCTTGGAGCCGTTTACCCCCGTATTGCTTACCACCGAATCGATGGAATTGGATTTACCCCCTTCAAATAACAGCATGGGTGTTCCACGTTTGCGGCAGGCATTCCGAAAGGATTTTTTGAGGTTTTTGGAATGCAAAATAAATGGGGCATTGAAGATGGTAGCCAGTTCCGTAAGAGCATCGTCTCCTTTTTCAATACGGATGTGTGGTGCATTGAAACGACTGGAGCCTCCCGTATGAAAGTCGAGGCAGTAGTCGGCAAGCGGAACAATTTCATTCATGAGTTTATAGGCAACCTGGGCTGCGAGCGCCCCTTTTTTACTCCCGGGAAAGGAGCGGTTTAAATCACGTCCATCCGGAAAATCACGCAACTTTTGTAAAAACCCAAAAATGTTGATGATGGGAATGCAGATGGTCGTACCTATTTTTGGTTTGTTAATGCCCTTGGAAACCAACTGCCGCACAATTTCCACACCATTTACTTCATCACCATGAATGCCTGCCGTAAATAATACCGTCGGACCTTCATGAAGGGAACGCTCGATGATAATAGGCACGTCTATGGGGGTATTGGTATGTAATTTCACGAAACTGAAATTAAGTTCCCGGGACTCCCCTGGAAGGATTTCTTCTTTAAAAAGAAGTAATGGTTTTCCTTTTTTCTTGGCCATTAAGGTTTGTTTCGTTCGATATACGTAATGATTTTTTCTGAAATGTCAATGCCTGTGGTGGTTTCAATGCCTTCCAGCCCTGGCGTGGAATTGATTTCCAGAACCAAGGGTCCGGCATGACTCTGCAGGATGTCTACCCCACACACACCCAATCGCAATGCACGGGCAGCTTTGAGTGCAACGCTTTCTTCGGTAGCGGTTAATTGCACTATTTCGGAAGAGCCTCCTCGATGCAGGTTCGACCGGAAATCGCCTTCCTTGCTTTGGCGTTTCATGGCGGCCACAACGGTTCCATCTACAATGATGGCCCGCAGGTCGCTTCCTTTGGATTCGGCAATGTATTCCTGAACGATGAACCGAACTTTGGCAGTATTCAGGGTTTCAATAGTCGATAAGGCGGTGTTGGCCGTTTCAGCCAATATGACGCCTTGGCCGTGGGTTCCCTGAAGGATTTTAATGATGAGTGGCGCCTTTCCAAAAAGCGATAGCAGTACTTCAGCGTCATACGTATTGCCTAAATAGGTTTTAGGAACCGGAATGCCCTGTTGCGCCAAAATTTGATTGCACGTCCATTTGTTCCGGGATTGAAGAATGGCCTCAGCACCCACCACACAAAATACCCCCATGCACTCCAAATGACGTACCAGGGAGGACCCAAAATAGGTGTTAGAGGCTCCAATCCTCGGGATTACCGCATGCAAATCGTCTATCAACTCATCGCAATAGAACAATACAGGGCGGTTGTTTTCTATAGCCACCGTGCACAGGTCAGGGTTGAGGACCTCCATGGTATGGTTGCGGGCCATTCCGGCCTTCAAAAGGCTTTGGGTTGAGTACAGGTGTTCTCCGCGGGAAAGTACGGCGATATTCATATACCAATGATTACTTTATGCAATTTAATGAAAAAACTTCCATTCAGGGGGTATTGGGGCTAAAGGGCTAAACAAAATTTTCAAGGCGACGTTTCTTTACAGAAAGTTTGCATCCCGTATCTTTGAGCTATGGAAGAAGCCTCCGTAAAATTGCAGATTTCTACTTTGCCCCATGCGCCTGGAGTGTATCAGTATTACGACAAGGAAAGGAAGTTGCTTTATGTGGGCAAGGCCAAGGATTTGAAAAAGAGGGTCACTTCCTATTTCACCAAGCAGCACGACAATGCCCGCACGCGATTGCTGGTCAAAAAAATCCGTACGGTTAAACACATTGTGGTGGCTACGGAAACCGATGCGCTGTTGTTGGAAAACAACCTCATCAAAAAGTACCAACCTCGTTACAACGTGATGTTGAAGGACGACAAGTCCTACCCTTGGCTTTGCATCAAAAACGAACGCTTTCCAAGGGTTTTTTCCACCAGGAAATTGATTAAGGACGGCAGTGAATATTACGGGCCCTATACCAACATGAAGACCGTACATACCTTACTGGACCTTATCAAAGGATTGTATCCGTTGCGCACCTGTAATTATGACCTTTCAGAGGAAAAAATTCAAGCGGGAAAGTACAAGGTGTGCTTGGAATACCATTTGGGCAACTGTTTGGGACCTTGTGAGGATAAATTTTCTGAAGAAGCCTATCAGGAAAACATCGAAGCCATCCGCAACATCATTAAAGGGAATTTTAAGGAATCGCTTAACCAGTTCAAAAAACAAATGAAGCACTATTCAGAGAAGCTTCAGTTTGAGGATGCACAAAGGGTGAAGGAAAAGATTGACATCTTGGAAAATTACCAGGCAAAGTCTACGGTGGTAAACCCCAAGATCAACAACGTGGATGTGTTTTCTATTGTATCGGACGAAAGCTATGCCTACATCAATTTTTTGCAACTTTCCTTTGGAAGTATCATCCGGTCGCATACCCTGGAAATCAAGAAGAAACTCGAAGAAACCGATGTTGAATTGTTGGAACTTTCTGTGGTGGAATTGCGGCAGCGATTTCATTCTCAATCCAAGGAAATCCTGGTTCCGTTTGAGATTCAAGCCGAAGAAGGGATTTCCGTGCACGTACCCAAAGCGGGCGATAAACGGAAAATTTTGGAATTGTCAGAGCGCAATGCCAAGTATTACCGCATGGAACGTTTCAAACAGGCCAAGATTGTTGACCCAGATAGGCATGAAAATCGCATCATGGCCCAAATGAAAAAGGACCTGCGCCTTAGTGAAGAACCCCGCCACATTGAATGTTTTGACAACAGCAACATTCAAGGCTCTAATCCCGTAGCTGCCTGCGTGGTGTTTAAAAATGGAAAACCCAGCAAGAAAGACTATCGAAAATTCAACATCAAAACGGTAGAAGGCCCCAACGATTTTGCTTCCATGGAGGAAGTAGTTCATCGACGATACAAACGATTGCTGGAAGAGGAGCAACCATTGCCACAACTCATCATCATTGATGGGGGAAAAGGACAATTATCTTCAGCGCTCAAAAGTTTGGAACAATTGGATTTGAGGGGAAAAATTGCCATTGTTGGTATTGCTAAGCGCTTGGAGGAGTTGTTTTATCCTGATGATCCGATCCCGCTGTACCTCGACAAAAAGTCGGAGACACTTAAAGTAATCCAACAATTACGCAACGAGGCACACCGGTTTGGGATTAGTTTCCATCGCAATCAACGCAGCAAAAATGCATTGAACACGGCTTTGGAGACCATTCCTGGAATTGGTGAAAAAACCGTGGAAGAATTGTTGAAGCATTTTAAGAGTACCAAGCGCATTGGAAAAGCTTCTTTTGACGAATTGGAGGCCGTAGTTGGAGCCAGTAGGGCCAAAAAAATAATAACCCATTTTCAAAGTATCCGTTGAAATACCTTTTTGCAACCATAACATTTTTCTTTTTTGTAGGACTTAAGGCCCAAGAAGCTACAGTGCAACAAAAAGACCTTAAAGTAGGAGTGGTATTGAGTGGCGGGGGAGCCAAGGGGTTGGCCCATATTGGCGCCTTAAAAGAGATTGAAAAAGCCGGTATTCGTGTTGACTATATTGGGGGAACCAGCATGGGAGCTATCATTGGGGCGCTCTATGCCTCGGGCTATAGCGCTACCCAGTTAGACTCCATTTTCAACACCCTAGATTTCGAGACTTTGATTCGGGACGACGTGCCTCGAAGCGCGAAAACATTTTATGAAAAGGATGATGCTGAAAAATATGCCCTTACCTTTCCGTTTGATGATTTTCAGCTCCGTTTTCCTTCGGGGATCTCCAAAGGACAAAATGTGTACAACCTACTTTCCCGATTGCTTTTCCATGTTCGGGATGTGGAGAATTTTGATGAATTGCCCATTCCTTTCGTATGCATTGCTACGGACGTTGAAAAAGGAAAGCAAGTGGTGTTTCGTAATGGGTACCTTCCAAAGGCCATCACTGCCAGCGGAGCCATTCCTTCGCTCTTCAGTCCCATTGTAATTGACGATGTGATTTACGTTGACGGAGGGGTTTTGAACAATTATCCAGTGGATGAAGTAAAGGCCATGGGAGCCGACGTCATCATTGGCGTGGACGTTCAAGATACATTAAGAGGACGCGACAAGTTGCGGTCGGCGGTCGATGTATTGGTGCAAGTTAATAACTACCGAACCATTGAAGGAATGATTGAAAAAAGGAAGAAGACCGATGTGTACATCAATCCAAAAATTGATGATTTCTCGGTAGTTTCATTTGGTGAAGGGCGAAAAATCATTGCAGCAGGGGAAAAAGCGGCAAAATCCCTTTCGGATACACTGCAGCGCATTGCAAGCCTGCAAAAAGAAACCCCTAAAAAAAGAAGGTCTTTTTCCAACAGTACCTCCATCTTTATTGAAGATGTGGTTATAATAGGCAATCAAAAGTACACCCGATCCTACATTCTTGGAAAGCTAAAACTAAGAACACCCTCGGAGGTTTCTTATACCGATTTCAGTGAGGGCGTTAATAACCTTTCGGCTACAGGAAATTTTGCAGGGATCGATTATCATTTTCAAGAACTTCCTGGAACGGACCATAAATACAAATTGGTACTGCAGGTCCTAGAAAGTGGTTCGCGCACTTCCTTACGTGTAGCGGCTCATTATGATCAGCTGTTCCATTCCGCAGGGTTGGCCAACATCACCCGCAAACGGCTGTTTACCAATAATGATGTGGCATCACTCGATCTCATAGTGGGGGACAACCTGCGTTACAATTTTGATTATTACATCGACAAAGGGTACTATTGGAGTATTGGACTTTCTTCCAGTTACAGTTTTTTCGATAAGAATGTAGCCATCGATTTTTTAAGGGATGAACCCCAACTCCCCGAAGACCTGCCCGTAAATCGAATTTCACTGAATTATACCGACCTTTCCAATGAGGTCTTTGTGCAAACGGTGTTTCAACGGGTATTTTCCCTGGAATTGGGAGCAGAGCACAAATGGCTGAAATACCTTTCGGAAACCATTGGCAACAACCAAGACAATGTGCCTAGGACTGTTTTTGAAAACACCCATTACGGGAGCGCATTTGGACGATTGAAATACGACAGTTTTGATGATAGTTACTTCCCAAGCGAGGGGTTCCTTTTTTCAGGAGACTTTCATTGGTACCTCCTCGCCAATGGGGATGTAACGGATTTTGATCCGTATTCCATTGCCAAAGCCAAAGCAGCCTACGCCCATTCTCTTGGGTCACGATTTGCGGGGCTATTTTCCGTTGAAGGGGGCGTAAAGTTTGGAAACCCCGAAGCGCACTCCCTCGATTTTTTTATAGGGGGGTATGGTTTCAAACCACTCAACAACATTATCCCCATGATTGGATACGAACCCTTGGAACTGCGCGGGGATACCTATCTTAAATCAGACTTTCAAATTGACTTTGAGTTTGCCAAAAAAAACCACCTGATCCTTGCTGGATCCATTGCCAATGTGGGCAATAATCTTTTTGGCAATGGAGGTTGGATTGACGGCGTTCATCATTCGGGAATGTCCCTGGGCTACGGATTGGAAACCTTTTTTGGTCCTATGGAGTTGAAATATGCCTATTCTCCAGACCTGCGCGAAGATGCTTGGTATGTGAGTGCGGGCTTCCGTTTTTGATACAAACGCATCATTTTGAAGGGAATTTTTCCGATATTTGTAACATGGCAAACAAAACATGGAAATATTTACTGTGCCTTCTTAAATTTCTGATAAAAAGAAATCCCGAATGAAGGGAATGGTGAAAAACCCGTACCTTAGTAGAGGATTAACTTTCAATATTTTATCACAGAAAACCCAAAGTAAATACGTAAAATGCCATTATACCACAAACTGGGAAAAATTCCTCCCAAAAGACACACACAATTCAGAAAACCAGACGGAACCCTATATCCGGAACAGCTTTTTGGAACCATTGGTTTTGATGGGATGTACAGCAACATCTATCACGAAAACCGTCCTACCCAAGTCAAGGAAATAAAAAGGCAATACAGTATTGCACCAAAAGTTGTGAAGGCCAACAACATGCAATCCTACCGTTTTAAAGGGTTTCAGGTGCCACCTGAAGCCGATTACCTCAAGAGCCGAAAAACGGTTTTGACCAACAGCGATTGCAATATTATTTTGGCTGCACCGCAGCAATCCCTTCGGGATTATTTTTACAAAAACACCGATGCGGACGAATTGATTTTTATCCACAAGGGAAGTGGAAAGCTGCGAACTTTCTTGGGGAATATCGATTTTAAGTATGGGGATTACCTGCTGATTCCGAGGGGCATCATCTATCAAATCGATTTTGACACTACGGACAATCGATTGTTTATCGTAGAATCCTATCAGCCCATTTATACCCCAAAAAGATACCGCAATTGGTTTGGCCAGTTGCTGGAACATTCACCTTTCTGTGAACGCGACATCCGAAAACCCGAAGAGCTTGAAACCTACAACGAGAAGGGCGACTTTTTGATGAAAATAAAAAAGCAGGATGAGCTCATTGAAATGGTGTATGCCACCCACCCTTTTGATGTAGTGGGGTACGATGGGTATAATTTTCCATATGCCTTTTCTATTCACGATTTTGAACCCCTAACAGGGCGCATCCACCAACCGCCGCCTGTGCACCAAACCTTTGAGACCAGTGCTTTTGTGGTGTGCAGCTTTGTGCCGCGTTTGTACGATTATCATCCCGAGGCCATTCCTGCGCCCTACAACCATAGCAATATAGATAGCGACGAAGTACTTTATTACGTTGATGGGGATTTCATGAGCCGAAACGATATCGAGGCAGGGCACATATCCCTGCATCCCGCAGGCATTCCCCACGGACCCCATCCTGGCGCTACCGAAAGGAGCATTGGCAAGAAGGAAACCCTGGAATTGGCAGTGATGGTGGATACGTTTAAGCCCTTACAGGTAACGGAAGAGGCCATGAAAATTGCCGATGACCACTATTACCAATCTTGGTTAGAGTAAAAAAAACCTAAAACACTTAGACAGTTTTTGTATAGCAATTTAAATTGAATGTTATGAGCAAAGAGGTAACTTCCGTAAACTACGGACTGGAAAAAATATTTGAAGGAGCAGAAGACTTCCTGCCCCTTTTGGGAACAGATTATGTAGAATTTTATGTGGGCAACGCTAAACAATCGGCTCACTTTTACAAAACTGCCTTCGGTTTTCAATCGTTGGCATACAAAGGCTTGGAAACCGGCTCCAAAGATGAGGTAAGCTACGTGTTAATCCAAGACAAAATACGGATTGTACTTACTTCCCCTTTGAACAGTAAATCCCCAATCAATAACCACCTTGCCAAACATGGGGATGGGGTAAAAGTAATTGCCCTTTGGGTAGAGGATGCTCGAAGTGCCTTCGAAGAAACCACCCGAAGGGGGGCAAAACCTTTTATGGAACCTACGGTTGAAAAGGATGCCCAGGGCGAAGTAGTGCGCTCGGGGATTTATACGTACGGGGAGACCGTCCATATCTTTGTGGAACGTAAGAATTACCAGGGAATCTTTTTGCCTGGATACCGCAAATGGGAATCGGAATACAATCCATCTTCCATTGGCTTAAAGTACATTGATCACATGGTGGGCAATGTGGGTTGGGGCCAAATGAACACATGGGTAAAATGGTACGAAGAAGTTATGGGATTTGTGAACTTCCTGTCTTTTGATGACAAACAGATCCATACGGAGTATTCTGCTTTGATGAGCAAGGTAATGAGCAATGGGAACGGAAGGATTAAATTCCCCATCAACGAACCGGCCGAAGGAATCAAAAAATCGCAAATAGAGGAGTACCTCGATTTTTATGAAAGTGCAGGGGTGCAGCATCTTGCCGTGGCGACCGATGATATCATTCGCACCGTGGCCGAGTTAAGGGCTAGGGGTGTAGAGTTTTTGCCGCCACCGCCCCAAGCCTATTACGACGACATCCCCAGTCGTTTGGGAACTCATATGGAAATGATGAAGGAAGACTTAAAGGAACTTCAGGAATTGTCGATTTTGGTAGATGCCGATGAAGAAGGATACTTGCTCCAGATATTTACCAAACCCCTTCAGGATAGACCTACGTTGTTTTTTGAAATCATCCAACGTATGGGCGCAAAGGGATTTGGTGCGGGAAATTTTAAAGCACTTTTCGAATCGATAGAGCGTGAACAGGCTGCCCGTGGAACACTATAACCATCGTAACAATCACAAAACTCCGTCGTCTTACCGGCGGGGTTTTCAATTTTGGAACAGTAGTTGTAAACCCCTTTGAAAAGACCCCAAAAATTTACAACATGAGGCACCTATTTTTCTTTGCAGCGCTTTTATCGGCCCTTGGTTCCATGGCACAAGAAAAGGCTTTTGGAGATGGCGAATGGTTTAAGTTCAGGGTGCATTATGGTTTTGTGACGGCAGGCTATGCCACATTGCAAGTAGATGATGCGGTTTTGAATGGAAAGGAGGTCTATCACATTAAAGGTGAAGGAAAAACCATGGGGGTTTCTAGATTGTTTTTCAAGGTGGAAGACGACTACCAATCGTACATAGATAAGGACAAGGACATCCCTTACCGATTTATCCGGAAAATAGATGAAGGGGGCTACACCAAGGATATTCAGATTGATTTTGACTGGAGAACCCGCATGGCCGTGGTGCACAACAAAGAAAAGAACACCAAGGATTTTGTTTCCTTTTCCCAGGAAGCCCAGGACATGGTTTCGGCATTTTATTACCTAAGAAACCACATCGATGTTTCCAATTTGAAAGAAGGCGATTCTGTAGACATGGATATGTTTTTTGACAAACAGAGTTTTCGGTTCCGATTGAAGTTTTTGGGAAGGGAGGTCCTTCGCACCAAATTTGGAAAAATTGCATCCCTTAAATTTAGGCCCTATGTGGAAGCGGGAAGGGTTTTTAAGGAAAAGGAAAGTTTGACTGTTTGGGTAACCGATGACGACAATAAGATTCCGTTACTCATCAAAGCCGACCTTGCAGTGGGTTCCCTAAAGGCAACCCTACAGGAATTCAAGGGCCTGCAGCACTCTTTTAAAATTATCGTAGACTAACCAATCATCCTATGACCCCAGAAACCGAAAAACTCCTTCAGCAACTAGAAGAAAAATACAAAACCATGGGACAGGACCTCGACACCCATCTTGAGGGCCTGCTTTATGGGAAACCTATAACCTACTGGGATTACATACAGACAGATGCCTTGTTGAACCTACAGATCCAGCGGACCAATCAGCCAGACGAGATGGTCTTTATCATGTACCATCAAATCAATGAATTGCTATTCAAGATGATTCTATGGGAAATCCAACAAGTTTGCTACCATGAAAAACTGACGGCCCAGTTTTTTTCCGAAAGGTTGATGCGTGTCAGCAGGTATTTCGACATGCTTACCTCTTCTTTCAACATCATGACCGAAGGGATGGAAATAGAACAATACCTCAAATTCCGGAACACCCTAACCCCCGCTTCGGGGTTCCAAAGTGCCCAATACCGCAAAATCGAATTTGCTTCCACGGAACTTATCAATCTCATCGACGCCCGTTTTCGTGAAACCATCGATCGAAACACCCCCTTCGAACATGCGTTTGAGCATTTGTACTGGCAGGCTGCTGGGAAAAATTTCAAAACCGGCACCAAGTCGTATTTGTTAAAGGCTTTCGAGAAAAAATATAAAAATGAGTTCATCGCCTTTGCGGAAGCATATAATACCATAAATTTGTACACTAAATTCAAAAGCCTGCCCCAAGAGGTCAAGGAAAGTGATGCTTTGCAAACGGCAATGCGGCACTATGATTATACGGTAAATGTTACCTGGGTGATGGCCCATTACAACACAGCCGTAAGGTACCTGAACCACGGGAATGAACCAGAAGAAGCCACCGGAGGAAGTGATTGGGCCAAGTACATGCTTCCAAAGTACCAAAGGCGAATTTTCTTTCCGGAGGTTTGGACCGAACAAGAACTGAAGGATTGGGGTAAGGATGTTTAGAAAAAGATGAAAGTATTGAAGCAGCTATTTTACATTTTCCCCATGCTCTTAACACTATTTGCCTGCTCGGATAATTTAAAGGAAGACGATACCGAACTGGAAGCCCCAGAGCCAAAGATCATCGAGGAATATGGGTATGTCCTGAATGATTTCAATGTAGTGCGCGACACCATCCGCCCGGGAGATACCTTCGGTGGGATCTTAAGCGAATATGGGGTTTCGCAGAATAAGATTTTTGAAGTGGCTACCACCTTTAAAGATAGTTTTGATGTACGCAAAATCGTGGTGGGGAAACCCTACGTCTTGCTCAACTCCAAGGATTCCCTTAATCAAACACAAGTGTTCATTTATGAAAAGAACAAGGTAGATTACGCCATCATCGATTTTAGGGACAGCATCAGCGTAACCCACGAAAAAAAGCCGGTTACCTATATCGAGAAGGAGGCTTCAGGAGTTATCAAGAGTTCGCTTTACGAAACCATGACCGAAAACAACTTAAGCCCCTACATGGCCGATCGCCTTGCAAACATTTACGCCTGGACCATTAACTTTTTCCAGTTGCAGCCTGGGGATAACTTCAAGGTTATTTATACTGAAAAATTCATCGACGATACCATTTCAGGAGGATTGCACGAAATTAAAGCAGCCTATTTTGAACACCGCGGAAAACCCATTTACGCATTTCATTTCAAGCCAGAGGGGAGTGAAATTTCCGCAGATTATTACGATGATGAAGCCAATACGTTGCGCAGGGCCTTTTTAAAATCGCCCATCAAGTTCAATTACAGAATTTCTTCACGATACAATCTCAATAGGCGCATCGCCTACTATGGCTATCAAGTAAGGCCCCACAAAGGAACTGATTTTGCTGCAAATGTTGGAACCCCCATTCTAGCTACCGCAGACGGGGTAGTGACCAAGGCAGAACGCCGGGGCGGTAATGGAATCTATGTAAAAATTCGACATAATGAAACCTACGAAACCCAGTACCTTCATATGAAAAAGTACAACGTTCGCGTAGGGCAATACGTAAAACAAGGCGATGTAATTGGTTGGGTTGGAATGACCGGGAATACCGGTGGCCCTCATGTTTGCTATCGTTTCTGGAAAAATGGAAAACAAGTAGACCCCTTTAAGGAGGACCTGCCCAATTCTGAACCGCTGGCACCGAAGTACCACGACGAATACTACCTAGCCATAGCGTCACTTAAGGACCGCTTGGATTGCCTAAAAAATTGATCTTCAATTGTTGATAACCCTGTTGTTATTTAACTGGCATAAAATCAAATACTTGTACAAATTTGTTGTAATTTTCATGGTGTTGCGTAGCATTTTCTTAACATATGCGGTACAATCGTTTTACCTAATTGGCTTAAATTTGCAAATCAATAATAATTAAACAATCACACATGAAACAACTTCTACTATTTGTAATGCTTTTGGGCGGCTTGACTGCCTTTTCGCAAGGAACCGTTACCGGAACGGTGACCGACACCGACCTTGGTGGGGCACTCCCCGGGGCAAACGTTGTTGAATCGGGTACTAACAATGGTGCTGTAACCGATTTTGACGGAAATTTTACATTAACTGTAAGTTCCAACTCTGGAACTATTGAGATTTCGTACTTGGGATTCAAGAAACAGACCGTTTCCTTTACCCTAACCAATGGCAGTTCCAATCTAGGAACTGTAGGGTTGATGGCTGATGCCAACACCCTCTCCGAGGTAGTAATTGTAGGTACGGGAGTGATTGACTTGGCTGAAGACCGCCAAACACCTGTAGCGGTTTCAACGATAAAAGCCGAAGAGATTCGTTCCAAAACCGCTGGTAACCGCGAATTTATGGAAGCCATTCAGCAAACACCTTCGGTTTATGTTTCTAACCAAGCTGGTGGGTTTGGGGATAGCCAAGTATTTTTACGTGGTTTTGACCAAATCAATACGGCCTTTCTTTTGAACGGTCAACCCATCAATGGTATGGAGGATGGACGTATGTACTGGTCTAACTGGTCTGGAATGTCCGACGTAGCCAATGCCATCCAGGTACAAAGAGGACTTGGTTCTTCCAAGTTGGCCATCTCGTCTGTGGGAGGTACCGTGAACATCGTTTCCAAAACCACGGATAAAAAACAAGGCGGTTTTGCCCGTTTCTTGGTAGGTAATGACAGCTACTTTAAAGGAACAGCTGGTTACGACACAGGCCTAAGTGAAGGTGGCTGGGCTTTTTCGGTATTGTTGGACCACTGGCAAGCCTTTAGGAAGTATTCCATAGGAACTGCTGGACAAGGTCAGAATTACCTATTCTCTGTTGGTTACAAGCCTAATGAAAAACACGCGTTCAACTTCTTAATTACGGGCGCCCCACAATGGCACGATCAAAATTTTTCGGTCTCCTTGGATAAATACAAGGAATACGGTGAAAAATACAACCCCAACACCGGTTTCTTGGACGGTGAGCGTTATACCGAGCGTCGTAACTACTACCACAAGCCCGTTGCCAACCTTAACTGGGATTTCAACATCAACGACAACATGGACCTTTCCACCGTATTGTATGCCTCTTGGGGCCGTGGTGGTGGAACCGGTAATGTTGGAAGTAGTGGCAATAAAGTAGTCAACAAAGCCGGAGAAGTAGATTTCGAACAAATCCGTGAGAACAACATAGCTGACAACGAGGATGGTATCGGAACTTTTGGAAGTTCCTACATGATGCGTTCATCCGTAAACAACCATAACTGGTATGGATTGCTTTCCAACCTTAACTTTGAAGTGGGCCAAAACTGGTCGTTCAATGTTGGGGTGGATGGAAGAATGTACCACGGGGATCACTTCCGTCAGATGACCGATTTCCTTGGCCTTTCAGGATACAATGACAACTTTGGAACCGATCGTCCAGATACCTATGTAATTTCTGAAGCTTTTGAAGCCAATCCATGGGCTTCATTGACCAACTTTGCCGATGAAGGACAGCGCTTCCAATACGACTATTCCGAAGACATCAACTATATTGGTGGTTTTGGACAGGCTGAATTTGCAACCGATGTGTTCTCTATTTTTGCACAGGGAGCTTATTCTTCGCAATCTTACCAGCGCGAAGGACGTTTCACTGGTAGTGGTGACGGCGTGGGAACTTCGGATAAAGTTTCTAAAACAGGATATAACATTAAGGGAGGTATGAGTTTGGAATTTGTGCCGCAACATACCTTGTTTGTGAATTCTGGATTCTATTCCCGTCAACCATTCTTGGACAATATCTTTGTGGACATCCGTAACTCCAATACCTTGGCCGATCCTGAAGTAGATAACGAAGAAATCTTCGGTATTGAAGGAGGCTATCGTTTGGATGGTGGTGAGGTACGCCTAAGTTTTGATTTGTACTACACCGAGTGGGGTAACCGTTTCTTGGCTTTCAGCGGATCTTCCACAACTGAAGTGGATGGCGAAGATGTAACGACGTTTTTCACTACCCGTATGACCGATGTAACTCAGTTGCACAAGGGAATCGAGTTGGATATCCGTTACCGTCCAAGCGGGGGATGCTTTACCCTTAACACTTGGGGACAAGTGGGCGACTGGCAGTACAAGGGAACTACTCCCTTCACCCAGCAAGATGATGATAGCTTAGAGTTTCTTATTACCGATGGTGAAGCCAATCTTTCTGGCACAAAAGTGGGCAATGCACCACAAACTCAGTTTGGTGCAGGCTTAAATGTTGACTTGGTAAAAGGACAACTATCTTGGGATGTTGATTACATCTACAACAAAGACTTGTATGAATTTGTGGATCCAGTAGACGTAGCTGAAGCTTCTTTGGCTGGGACTACCTACAAGAACATGAAGTTAGATCCGTACAGCCTTGTCAACACAGGGATTACGTATAAATTCAACTTTGGCAATCAGAAATTGGTATTCCGAGGCAACGTGTACAACTTGTTCAACAATGCGTACATCAACCAATCGGATGCTTTTGGTGTATACCTTGGGATTGGAAGAACTTACAATGCGAGTTTGCGTTTGAACTTCTAATAAAGGATTTCATGAATTTGAAGAAACCGCTTCTGCAAGAAGCGGTTTTTTCTTTTTATACTTACCTTTGAAAGAAACTAAACCAACCGCTTTATGGAACTTATTAAATACCTACACTCTTATTGGGCCTACTTAGTACTCTTTATGGTACTCATCGCCGCGCTGAATGCCCTTTCGGGGTTTTTTGGCAATCGCGAATACCAACCAAAGGATTTCAGGATCTCCCTATTTGCGCTCATCGTTTCCCACATACAGCTCTTAATTGGGCTAATTCTTTACTTCACGTCACCTTTGGGCCTTTCGTCCATAACAGCTAATGGGATGGGAGTGGTTATGAAGGATTCGGGGCTACGGCTCTATGCTGTAGAACATATTACGGTCATGCTTTTGGCAATAATCCTGATTACCATAGGCTATTCCAAACACAAGAAAAAATTGGTATCCAAGCCCAAATTCAAAACATTGGCCATTTTCTATACACTGGCACTGGTGTTCATGCTAAGCCGGATTCCGTGGCAACAATGGTTTTCATAAAAAAAATGCTCCTCGGAACACTTTTTTATAATTCCTTGATGAGGTAAAGGAACACAGGAAAATGATCGCTATATCCTCCCGTAAAGCCGCCGTCCGCAAAGCTTCGATAAGGATATCCCTTGTAGCGGCCCCTAGGATTGGCCAAGTAGTTTTTGTTGTAAATGCCCGCTTTGAAAAAACGATACGAGGTATAATCTTTCTTGGTCAATTCTGAAGAAAGGATCATTTGGTCAAACAAATTCCATCCGTCACGCCAAGCCAAAGTACCCAGGCCCTTTTTATACATGTCTTCCATAGGGTTGTAAAGCTCTTTTAACCCTACCGTATTGCGATCCCGTTTGGGCTTAAGTACTTCCGCAAGACTGGGACTGGTTGGATCGTCGTTCAAATCGCCCATGGAGATGATTTTGGCATAAGGGTCGTCACTTAAAAGGGAGTCGATGATTTGCTTATTCAATTTAGCAGCCTTGATTCGCTTGTAACGGCTTCGGGCTTCGCCACCGCTTCGGGAAGGCCAATGGTTTACAATAAAATGAATTTTTTCACCATCCAACATGCCACCAACCAGTAATTGATCCCTTGTGTAAATACGTTGGGTAGGATCATTGTCTTCGTAAATTTTCAATTCAAAAGCCTTATAATTGGTGGGGGTAAATACTTTTTTCTGATAAAGTAAGGCCACATCAATACCCCGCCTGTCTGGGGAATCGAACTGTACGATTCCGTAATCCTTGCCCAAAAGTGCTTCTTGATTGACCAGATCTTCCAGAACCCTTCTGTTTTCGATTTCACAAACCCCAATAACTGCGGGCGAAGTTCCGGTAACATCCGCTCCAATTTCAGAAATCACCTGGGCCATGTTCTTCAATTTGGCTTCATAGATTTCTTTGGTCCAATGGTCTTTGCCATCGGGCGTCCTGTCGTCATCAAAGGTTAAAGGATCGTCTTCGTAATCGAATAAATTTTCAAGATTGTAAAAAGCCACGGTGTTTACTTTGTAGGCCTTTTCATTTTGCGAACGCATCGAAAAAACCAACAAACCAACTCCAACGAATAACAGAAACTTCAAATTCATAAATTCCAATATTAAGTTTGCGTAAAATCCCTTTCAAAGGATGCGCCAAAAATAAATAATTCGCATAAAAAACGTAATTTTGCACGCTATTTATAACGATTTATTAAACTTAACAAACGAGAACCTAGAATGAAACAATTCTTAACAGTCCTGATTGCGATCTTTTGCGGCTTGTTTTTAACACATGCCCAAGAGGAAGCTGTAGTAAAAGGGCGGATTGTCGATGCCAATTCCAATGAAACAATTTCTGGGGTTGCAGTTCGGATCCAAGGAAGCAATTTTGCTGCGGAAACCAACAACAATGGACTTTTTGCCATCATCGGGAACACCCTTCCACAAGGGGAGCAAATTTTAATTGTGGACAAAACCGATTATGTGTTACAACGCATCCCAATTACCATCCAAAATGGAAACGCCATTAACTTGGACCCCATTCTTTTGCAGTTGGATTTATCCAAAGTGGAAGCCCAAATAGGGATCATTAGTCTTTCCGATAACGAATTAAGCGAGGACGAGAGTACTTCGTACAATATTTCGGGTTTGCTTCAAGCGTCAAACGATGTGTTTTTGAACGCAGCAGCGTTCGATTTTAGCGCCACTTTTTTCAACCCACGTGGTTTGGACAATGCCTATGGGAAAGTGTTGATCAACGGTATTGAAATGAACAAACAGTTTGACGGACGCCCACAATGGAACGATTGGGGAGGTTTGAACGATGCCCAGCGCAACCGTGAATTTTCCATGGGGCTGAAAGCTAACGAGTATACCTTTGGGGACCTAGCGGGGACCAATAACATGGTAATGCGGGCTTCTCAGTACCGCAAAGGAGGACGCGTATCGTATGCCATGGCCAACCGCACCTACACAGGTAGGGTGATGGCTTCTTACAACAGTGGCCTCACACAAAGTGGTTGGGCCTATTCGGTTTTGGCATCGCGTCGTTTCGGTGAGGAAGGTTTTGTGGAAGGAACCCTTTATGACGCCAATTCTTTTTTTGCTTCCGTAGAAAAAAAGCTGAACGAGTCCCATAGCTTAAACCTAACAGCCTTCTATACACCCAACAGAAGGGCCCGTGGAACCGCCATCACTCAGGAAGTGAAAGACCTCAAGGGAATTACCTACAACCCAAACTGGGGGTATCAAGAGGACGAGAAGCGCAGCAGTAGGGAACGCAATGTTGAAGAGCCCGTAGTGATGTTGAACCACTACTGGAATATTTCTGAAAAAACGACCTTAAACACCAATCTGGGCTATCAATTTGGGCACATTGGCAATAGCCGTCTGGATTATGGTTCCAACCGAAACCCGGCTGGGAACTATTACCAGCGTTTGCCCAGTTATTTCCTTAGAGACCCCAACCCTACCACCTACGATTATCAATTGGCATATCTGGCAGAACAGGAGTTCAAAAATAATGGACAATTGGATTGGGCCTCCATGTACAACGCCAACCTTACCAGTATCACCGGATATTCCACTTTTGTGTTGCAGGAAGACCGAAACGATGACACACAACTTACCTTAAATTCAATCCTCAACACGGCTGTTAATGAAAACATTTCCTTAAACGCTGCCCTAAATTACCGGAGCCTAAAAAGCGAAAACTTTGCGAGCATTGTGGATTTGTTGGGAGGAAATGGTTTTGAGGATTACGATACCTTCTATTCCGGAGATGACAATTCCTTTGCTCAAAGCGATGTACAAAACCCAAATCGTGTCGTAAAGGAAGGAGATCGTTATAAATACAATTACGAATTGAATGCCAACGTGCTTTCTGGATTTGCGCAGGCTCAATTCAAGTACAATACGGTCGACTTCTATTTGGCGGGACAATTTTCGCAAACCAAATACCAACGTACCGGCCTTTTCCAAAATGGCTATTTTGCTGAAGGGGACCGCTCATTGGGCGACAGCGAGGAATTGAGCTTTAGCAACTTTGGAGCCAAAGGAGGCTTGGTGTACAAAGTAACCGGGAGGCATTTAATCGATTTGAATGCTGGATACTTTACCAAAGCACCTAGTTTGAGGAATTCGTTTGCCAATGCCCGTCAAAACAATGATGTGGTGGATGGATTGACCAATGAAAAGATCCAAAGCGTCGATTTGAGCTATATGTATCGTTCGCCTATCGTAAAGGCTCGTTTCACAGGGTACTACGCCGGATTCAAGGATGCCACTGAAATTGGCTTTTTCTTCACTCAAAATGCCCAAGGAGCAGAGGATAACAGTGCTTTTGTTCAGGAAATCGTCCAGGGGATCGAAAAGCGCAATGTGGGTGTGGAATTTGGAATCGAAGCACAGGTATTGCCCACACTTCAGGTGAAAGCTGCTGCTGCTGTTGGACAATACATCTATACAAACAACCCAACCCTCTACCTTTCAGGGGATGATTTCGATTACGACAAGACCGATGGGTTTGTTGAAGGAAACGACTTAGTAAGGGGAAAAAGAACTTCTTTTTTGGAAAACTACCACGTTGCAGGAGGACCAGAACAGGCCTATCAAATTGGATTGGAATACCGCGACCCCGATTTCTGGTGGGTAGGAGTTACTACCAATTATTTTTCCAATGCCTATGTAGATGTTAGTAACACTAGAAGATCTGAAGATTTTGCCATCGACTATTCTTATGTGGATGCCACGGGAGCAGTTATCGATGTTCCTTTCAACAATTACGACCCCACCATTGCTAAACAATTGCTACAACAAGAACAATTGGATGATTACTTTTTGGTGAATGTGGTAGGAGGTAAATCCTGGAAAATAAAGGATTATTACCTTGGATTTTTTGCCACCATCAACAACGTTTTGAATCAAGAATATAAAACAGGTGGATTTGAGGATTCCCGTCGCTCCAGTTATGCTCAGCAATTGGAAGAACAAGGAAGGGAAAATGGCCCCTTGTTTGGAAACCGCTATTTCTTCGGCTATGGAACCACCTATTACCTCAATGTTTACCTAAGATTTTAACCATGACAAAAATAAAAAGCGATATAATGAAAACCCTAAACATGAATAAACTAATTGCCCTTTTACTGGTAGCTTTTACAGTTGCCGCCTGTGTTCAGGACGATGAATACGACGTTCCCAATGTAGAAGCTACCCCATTGAATATTCCGGCCAATCAAAAGACCACCATTGATGCGGTAAAAGCAGCATTATTGCAAGAGATTGCCAATAACGGAAACCAAACCCTGACCTTCGATACCGATTTGTTCATGGAAGGCTATGTAATTTCTAACGACCAAACCGGCAATTTCTTTGAGGAGTTGTTGCTTCAGGACAAGCCCAATGCACCTACTAGTGGGGTGAAAGTCTTGATCGATTCCAACCCACTGTTCTCCCGTTTTGAATTCGGAAGGAAAGTATTTGTATCCCTCAACGGGTTAACTGTAGGTTTTGACAGCGGCGTGTTGACCCTTGGTTTTGAAAATGCGGGAACGGTCGACCCCATTTCCGAGGCAAAAATGCTTGATTTTGTTTTGAGAGATTCCATGGTGGCCGAAATTACTCCATTGGAAATCGGTTTTGAGAATTTTTCCGACGACCTTACCAATCTGTATGTTCGTTTGAACAATGTTCAATTTAACCGAAACCAAGCTCTTGGGGATGATGCCTTAACCTATTCAGGTGAGGAAACAGACGAGTTTGATGGGGAACGTATTTTGGAAAGTTGTGCTACCGGGGCTTCAACAATTTTCAGCACCAGTACTTTTGCCGATTTCAGTTCTGTAAAATTAGCACAAGGGCGCGGTTATATTGACGGTATCCTCACCTACGATTTCTTTGGCGACTATTACATTGTTTCTGTAAATAGTCTCGATGATATCCATTTGGACGAAACCAACCGCTGCGACCCCGATGTGTTTGCTTGCGATGGGCCAAGCGGTGGAGGTACTGCATTTTATACCCAAAACTTTGAACAGTTCAATGCCATCGAGGATTACGAAAATGCCGGATGGACCAATGTCAACGTTTCAGGAGGCAATACCCTTTGGGTAATTGGTAATTTCAACAATTCAAACTATGCCCAGATTTCTGGTTTCAACACAGGGGAAAGTACCATTGAGACCTGGCTGGTAACCCCGGCGATCGATATGGACAATACCACCGAAGAGGAATTGTTTATGGACATCCAGACCAATTTTGACAATGGAAAAATATTGTCCGTGTTGTTTTCAAACAATTTCACCGGTGATGTAACGACTGCTACTTGGCAGCCTTTGGATGTGACCATCCCTTCTGGACCAGCGGATACTTTCGGAGATTTCGAGACCGTAGGCCCCGTAAACATTTCATGTATCGAAGGAACTATGCACTTGGCCTTCTTGTATGAAGGATCCGACCCCAATGCCACTACCCGTTACCATATCGATAATATTGAAATAACAGGAAACTAGTTTTAAGTTTCACTTTTATAGGAAGAGCGCCTTATTGGGCGCTCTTTTTATTTCGTTACCTTTACCAAAATGATGAAGGCTATGAGGGCAGTAAGTATTCTAACAGCGGCATTTCTGATTTTTGGTTGTCATTCTAAAAAAGATTCTGTAATTGCTACAGAACCTTTGGAACCTACTTGGCAATTTTCAAATTTTGAAAAGGTCGACTCCATCAATCCGATTCTGAAGCCTTCAACCGAATTGACGTTTGTCGATCCTATAACCCATAACACGGTGCAATGGGAGGCCAGAAATGTCCTTAACCCTACGGCGGTGGTTAAAGATGGGAACGTGTATTTGCTCTATCGTGCCCAAGATTCCACAGGAACCTCCCGCATTGGAATGGCTGTAAGTGAAGATGGACTGCATTTCAATAAAATGCCTCATCCTGTATTTTATCCAGATCAGGATGCCATGAAACGCTATGAATGGAATTATAGAAAAGACAATTCGTTTGAAAAACCAATGGAGGCTTGCGTTTCTTGCTATTTTGATGGGGTAGAAGACCCCCGAATCCTCAAAGGCGAGGACGAGCGTTATATCATGACCTATACTTCGTACGATGGGAAAACAGCGCGACTGAGTTTGGCCAGTTCAACCGATTTAATGCACTGGACCAAACATGGATTGGTTTTGGCCGATGAAAAATATGCGGATACATGGTCCAAATCGGGAGCGATTGTTGGCGAATTGAAGGGTGGGAATGTTACCGCCAAAAAAATCAATGGTACCTATTGGATGTATTTTGGGGATACCAGCTTGTTCATGGCTACCTCTGAAGATTTGGTGAAATGGAAAGCTTTGGAAGATTTGGAATCGGGCAAAATGATTGCCGTACTGCACCCTAGAGCTGGTTATTTTGACAGTCGCTTGGTAGAACCCGGTCCTTTTGCTTTGTACAAAAACGAAGGAATTGTACTTATTTATAATTCCAGCAACGCGGAAAACTGCAACGATGCTACCCTGCCCAAATTTACCTATGCTGCGGGACAAGCCCTGTTTGATGATCAAAAGCCCTATCAACTTTTAGAGCGTTCCAGACATTATTTCATTCACCCGGAAAAGGACTATGAAAAGTTAGGTGAAGTAAATGAAGTTTGTTTTGTCGAAGGGTTGGTCTTCTTCAAAGAGCGATGGTTTTTGTACTATGGAACGGCCGATTCCAAAATTGCCGTAGCAGTTTACCAGCCTCCAAAAAAATCATAAAATAAAAGCCCTTGTCATCAACAAGGGCCTTAGTTGGTTAGCTAGTGAGCAATTAACGCTCAATAATAATGAATTCAGATCGTCGGTTTTTCTGATGGTCGGCATCGGAACAATTGTTGCCACATTTAATGGCTGGGTTGTCCTCACCAAATCCTTTTCCACTGATTCGGGAAGCATCAATCCCTTGTGAGATTACATATTGAACGGTAGCTTGGGCCCTTTTTTCGGAAAGCTCACGGTTGTAATCGGCATTGCCACGGGTATCGGTATGGCTTTCCACACTGATTTTCATATTGGGATACTTTTTCATGATTCCTACCAATTTGTCTAATTCAAAAGCGGCCTGTGGCTTGATGTTGAATTTATTGTAATCGAACAAAATCGGGTCCAACTGAATTTTATCGTCCACGATGATGGCTTCGATAGGGCGAAGTTTTATGGTTTTGGTAAGGTTGGTGGTTTTGGTTTCGGAACCAATTTCAATCGCATTGGTTTCAAAACCTACCAATCCTGCCTGGACCAGATGCTCTTGGTCGCAAGCTGCAATTAAAGTTGCAGAACCATCTTCTGCAGAAGATTTGGTGCTCAATTTATTTTCTTGGGTGTCGTACAACGAAACTACCGCACCAAAAAGTGGGGCCCCCGTGTATTCGTTCACCACAGTAACATCGATGTTTACATCGCATGGAGGGGCTACCGCTTTTACTTGGTAAATGTCGTCACTTCCTTTTCCGCCTGGACGGTTGGAAGATAGGTAGCCTGTTTCGGTATTTGGATCATAAATGAAGGCAAAATCATCATCGGAGGTATTGGCGTCTTTTCCAATGTTTACAGAATTTTCAAATCCATTCCCCTTGGCTTCAGCATAAAAAATGTCCAAACCTCCTAGGCCTTGGTGACCATTACTTGAAAAATAGAGATTTCCATTGCTGTCGATGTAGGGAAACACTTCTTTACCTTCCGTATTAATGTCACCGCCCAACATTTCGGGAGTTCCAAAATTTCCTTCGGCATCGATACTTACCCGGTAAATGTCCGAATCACCTTTTCCTCCTGGTTTATCGCTCACAAAATAAAGCATGTTGCCGTTAGGGCTTAAAGCAGGGTGCCCAGTGGAATATTCACTGCTGTTGAAGGGCACAGAAAAAACCCCTTTCCAATGCCCATCGACCCATTCGGAATAGTAGAGGTTGATTTGATTGATACCGTCCTCACTTTTATCGTATTTTCCATTGAAATAATCATTGCGGTCAAAATAGATTCTTTTCCCGTCGGGGGAAATAGCCACGATGCCTTCATGGAACTTACTATTAACATCCCCAGCTAACAATTCGGCATTCTTGACGGTATTTCCCACCAAACTGGCTTTGTAGACATCCAAGAAGTATTCCTCGTCCCAACGGTATTTTTTTCGGGTTTTGTTACGGGCCGAGGCAAAATAGAAATCCTTTCCAACCACGATGCCTCCAAAATCGGAATATTCTGAATTTAAATCTTCAAGGTTTTTCACTTCAAAACGCTGAAAGTCCTCCATCATTTTTGGCACGTAATTCGGGTTTTTCATAAACTCCATGGCACGGGAATCGCTGGGTTGCATTTGGGCAAAATCCTGCATGTTGGAGTTGTATTCGCTAAACTTTCCATTGGCCTTCAAGCATTGTGCATAATTGTACACCGTTTCTGGATCTACCTTTTTTCCTTTCACCACACGTTTGTAATAGGTTTCCGCCTTTTTGGTGTCGTTGATATAGTAGTAGCAGTTGGCCAGTCGTTCAAAAACA
>DJVA01000009.1 GCA_002440705.1 Flavobacteriaceae bacterium UBA6268
CGTGTATAGCTCATTGCGGCTGAATTGCCTTCGGCCAGTTCGCTCTTCGTGCTTGTGTCATTGCAATTTGCTATCTTCGGTTTACGGCGAAATCCTCGCGAATTTTCACGCAACGAAACCATTGCCAAACCGTTGTGCCGTAAGTTGAACAAAACTTAATTGATTGAACAAAAACCTTAAATATTTAGTCTATCTCTGTTTAGCAGTAATTGGGATTGGAACACTTCCGAATTTAATATTGAGACCTATTTGGTCTTCTGGGACAGCTACTTTGACAATCTTATTGAATAGCTTTATTATTCCCATTTCTTTGCTGTTAGTGACTAAATGGATAAATGAAAAATTCGAAAAAGATTGGTGGATATTAAAATATGCATTAATTATTGGAGCTGTATGTTTATCTGTTTATTTGGGATTCTTGAATTGGGCGCATTGGGCAGATAAAACACCAGTTGGTTGGGGAAGCGAAAATGTTGATAAAGGAACTTATATGATTCTAAACCTGGAATTAATGGTTGGACTTGGAATTATTGGATTTGCTTTATTGATTAAAATTATAACGAAAATAACAAACCGAACAAAAAAACCTACAGCTAACAATGCATAACCGCAGTTTGGTGGCGCCAGTTCGCTTCGCTCGGGTCGGCGGACAATTGAACTAGCAAAGAAACACTCCCCTAACTGAAAATAGCGTATATTGAAAAACACAACTGACCGTTATACGAGACCGTTTTAAGCAATTTGATGAAACCCATTTGGCCCAAAATAAATAAAGCCATTGGAATTGTAAATCTGACTATTGGAATAGTCCTTTTTTATGTAATTTTTGACTTGACTCAAAAGCAAATAGCTTTTATTCAAAATTTGACTGGACAAAACGGATTTCCAAAAGTTGATATTTCATTTTTTGAGTTATTTTTAAGTAAACGGATTTTACTCTTATTTGGAATTTTATCGACAACATCTGGAATTTTAATCCTTTTGAGAAAAAAACTTGGTTGGGTTTTAGGGTATAGTTTTTTACTAATTATAACTCTGACTTTGACTCAAATAACTGTTTTCGGAATTAGCGATGTGACAATAACAGTAATTGGACCTGAATATTGGATTCAAATTTATAGTGGATTTGGGCTTTTGGTAAGTTTGGGTTTCCTAATTCTGCTATCGACCAAACCGATTAGAATTCTAAATAGAATAAATCGGTATTCTTGGCTTTTAAGTTTTGGAATTGTTTTAATCCTCTACTTGACACCAAGAATATTATGAACAAAAACTGCATACAACAACGCACAACGCCCATTGCTCGCGCAGATGGTTAACTGAATGGGAAAACCTACAAAACAACCACTCCTCTCAACTGAATAATTTGTACCTTGAAAACCGCACAACGAGGCATTATACAAGACCGTTGTGTATCATAATTTAGAACTGTGAAACATGAAAAGAATTATTACTTATATTGTTCTGGTTCTTCTTTTATCGCAGTGCATGTCAACAAAGAAAATGGCTAAAAAATATCCGTCAGATAAAATCACTTTAGAAATAGGTGAAGAAAGTGCGGTCTACCTTGGAATTAATCACGTAGATATTCTAAAAATTAAAGGAGCGGAATTTCACCACTTATTTGTAATAATTATCTTAAAAAACCCTAGCGATTTGAATTCTAATTTTGAAGAACGGTCAAGGCTATTCTATGATAAAAATACTCGAAGTTCAATAGATGAAAATGTTGTTTACTTTAATAAACAGGATTTCGAAAAAAGTACTTTTTGGGAAACAACTATTAGCGCTGCCTCAGAATGTGCCTATGATACCACTACATCTAAAATGGGAAATTTAATAAAAGTTCCAAATTTCGATAGGATTGATAATAATAAATCAGGTAAAAGAGTATTCGTAAAAAAAATTGCGTCAAATGATTTAAACATTATCGAACAATTATTGGAGTATGAAAAAAATTATGACAACTCCCTAAAATATGCTTTAATCCCTGAGATTTCAGAAAACGGTTATAATTCAAATTCTTTTTTTCGAGGTGCACTTGAATATGCTGGACTTATTGATTTTATCGAAGTACCAAGCTGTTTCAAATCACCAGGACTTTCTAAAAGCGTAAAAATAAAACCGCAATAATGAAATTACTGAAAACAAACTTAGGATGGCTAGCGCAATAACCCTCCCCACAAAACCACCCAAACCTTCCCACCACTCATCCTACCAAAAAATACCCTATCTTTAAAAAGTGCGATCCCTCCCCTTTTTTTGGGGAGCACGCCTTTTAAAACCCGCGTATGAAACAGCTATGGACCCTTGCCGCCCTCCTACTCCTCTTGGGGAGCTGCAACCAACAAAAGACCAATAACGAAACCAAAGACGACACTGCCGCTCTGGAAAAAACCTGGTGGAAGGAAGGCATCCTCTATCAAATTTACCCCCAGAGTTTTAAGGATACCGATGGGGATGGCTTTGGCGATTTCCAAGGGGTCATCGAAAAAATGGACTACATCGACAGCCTGGGCATCGACCTCGTGTGGATGAATCCCTTTTTTGAATCGCCCCTCGTGGACAACGGCTACGATGTGGCCAATTACCGCGCCATCCTCCCCCGCTATGGCACCATGGCCGATTTTGACGCCATGCTGGCCGGGTTTCATGCGCACGGCATCAAGTTTGTTTTGGACGTGGTGGTGAACCACAGCAGCAACCAGCACGAATGGTTCAAGCAGGCCTGCACCTCGCGCGACAACCCCTACTACCACTACTACCACTGGTGGCCCGCCGAAAAAGGGGAACCGCCCTACCGCTACAGCCTGTTCGATCCCGAAGGGGGCTGGGATTATGTGGAAAGCGTGAACGCCTATTACCTGCACACCTTTGCCGAGGAACAGCCCGACCTGAACTGGGAAAACCCCAAGCTACGACAAGAGGTGTACGACATCATGAAGTTCTGGGCCGAGAAGGGCGTGGATGGCTTCCGCATGGATGCCTTCCAGTTTGCCAGCAAGGATACCACCTGGCCCAAATTCCCGGAAGGGCACGAAAAGGATTTCATCAAATGGTACGGCATGCGCCCCCAATTGCACGAGTACCTAAAGGAAATGAACGAAGAAGTGCTTTCCAAATACCCCGTGTTTGCCGTGGCCGAGGGTGCCGGAAGTACCTTTCAGGATGCCCACGACCTGGTGGATGCCGATCGCAAGGAACTGCAAATGGCCTACCATTTTGAGTCGGTAGATCTATCCCGAACTCCAGAGGGCTACACCCTGTCGGAATTCAAGGAGGTGTTCAGCCGTTGGGACAGTGCCTTTGCCAAAAAGGGCTGGATTGCCATTTTCCTCTCCAACCACGACAACGCCCGCCTCATTGACCGCTTTGGGAATACGAGTGCGGCATTCCGGACGCCTTCCACCCAAATGCTGAACACCTTTTTGTTGAGCATGCGCGGTACGCCCTACACCTATTACGGCGACGAAATTGGCATGACCAACATCGACATGCCCAACATCGAGGACTATGTGGACGTGGATGCCAAGGGCAAGTACCGGGCCGCCGTGGCCAGTGGGGCCGATTTGGATGCCTTCATGAAAGTGCTCAATTACAGCTCCAGAGAAAACGGCCGGACGCCCATGCAATGGGGCGGTACCGCCAATGCCGGGTTTACGACCGAAACCCCCTGGAAACGGGTCAACGAAAATTACAAGGAGATCAATGTGGCGCTTCAGGACCAAGACCCGAACAGCATTTTGAACCATTTCCGGAAGATGACCCAGGTACGGAAAGCCAACCCCGTGTTGGTGTATGGGGACTATAAGGTGCTTCAGAAAGAGCACCCCAGCATTTATGCCTATACGAGGACCTTGGGGGACGAAAAGGTGCTGGTGCTGTTGAATTTTAGCAGTGAAAAGGCGGCCATCGGCTTATCGGGACTTGAAAAATTTGGGAATATGTTGATCAACAACTATCCCGAACTGGAGATTGAAGACTTTGAGGTACGGCTGATGCCCTACCAAGCGGTCATCCTGAAGATGGAGCCCTAGCGGTTTGGGTAACGATCACGAAACCTCTGTAGAAATTAAAAAGGCAGGAGCCTTGGTACTAAGACTGAAAATTGGAACTAACAGCAGAAATAAAGGATTGCATTAACCGAAGTGTGCTTTGTTGGCTAGCCACTGTTTCGTCCGAAAACGTGCCCAATGTTTCGCCCAAGGAGGTATTCAGCTATTTTGGGGAGGACAAGCTAATTGTTGCCAACATTGCTTCACCCCAAACGGTTAGGAATATTAGCCACAACCCAAATGTTTGTGTGAGTTTCATCGATATTTTGGTGCAAAAAGGATTTCAACTAAAAGGGCGCGCAAAGATCATCAAGCAAACAGATGGGGCATTTCCGGAAATGGAAAAAGTGTTGCAGCAAATCACCAAGGGCAAGTTTCCTTTTGCAACGGTAACAGAAATTACGGTGGAGCACCAAAAGCCCATCATTGCACCAACATACCTCCTCTTTCCCGATACCACCGAGGCATCGCAAATTGAAAGTGCCAAAAAGGCCTATGGAATCTGAAAAGAATGGGCAGCTTTTACTCACTACTTGGAATAGGAAGATTTTAGGGGTTCTCCTCAAGATTAGAGGTGGAACAGGTTTGCCCGTAAGATTCATAGCCCTATTTGAATGAATCCGCAAAGAGTGAAAAGCTAGCCAAAAAACCGTAACTTTAGAAATCCAAAACAATCACAATATATGTTCGGAATTAAGCACATAAAATTCGATTCGATGACTTACGTTCTTCATTATAAGAACGGAAAAGTCAAAAGGGAAGGTCGCGGGCTTTCGTTTTTTTATTTCAGGCCCAACAGCTCCATCGTGGCCATTCCCATGGGAAGCAATGACTTACCTTTTATTTTTAGTGAATCTACCGACGACTACCAAACGGTAAATATCCAAGGCCAAATAAGCTATAAAATTACGGACCCCAAAACCCTTGCCGATGTACTGGATTTTACCGTTACAGATAGTGGAAACTATAAAAAGAACGATATTGAAAAGTTGAACCAAAGAATCATCAACGAAGCTCAAACGGCTACTTCAACTTTTGTACATGGAATAAAACTTAAGGATGCCATCCGCTCGGCAAAAACCATTGAAGCGCAAATTTTAAATGGACTCAAGACCTCAACGGCTATAGGAATGCTGGGGATTGACATTCTTGGAGCCAATGTTTTGGCGGTTCAGGCAACCCCCGAAATGACCAGGGCCCTGGAAACCGAAACCATGGAAAAATTGCAACAAGAAGCCGATCAAGCAATTTTTGAAAGGCGAAACTTTGCGGTCGAGCAAGAAAGGAAAATAAAAGAATCTGAATTGAACACCGAAATCGCTGTTGAAGAAAAACAAAAACAAATTGCCGAGAAGCGAATGGAGTCGGACGTGCTGAAAGCGGAAAACCAGAGGAAATTAAGAGAGATGAAAGTTGAAGCCGATATTTCGGTAGAGAACCAAAGAAAGCAGCTTATTGAACAAAAAACGGCGAACGATAAAAAAGAGGCCGAAACACAAGGCTTTGTCATTGAGACCACCCTGAAGCCCTACAAAGACATCGACTGGAAAACGCTTACGGCCCTCAACAACAATCCTGACCCTAAATTCAATATTTCGTTGGCCTTTAGGCAACTTGCAGAGAATGCCGATAAAATTGGCAGCCTCAATATCAGTCCAGAACTTTTGGATTCCATCCTCAACGAGAAGCGACAAAACACTAAATGAGATTTGAATACGCGATCATCGTAAAAAGCAAGACTAGGCTTGAAACACTTATTGAACGCTTTAACACCAAGGCACAAGCCAAGTTTTACATTGAACGCCTCGGGGGAAATTTTGACGATTACGAGCAGGAACACGAAATTTTTCAACATTCCTTGGCTTCGCTGCAAACGCAACTTTCCAGAGTCATTAAGAACAAGGTAATCGAAAGACCGTATTTGCCTTCATTCCTATTTTCTGACAAAAACATGATTGTGGTTATTGGTCAAGACGGCTTGGTGGCAAACACGGCCAAATACTCCAGAAGTTGCCCTATTATTGCAGTGAATCCAGACAAAGAAAGGTATGACGGTGTTTTGCTGCCCTTTAGTCCTAACGATTTTCTGGAAGGAGTTGTACAAACAATGGCCGAAAAAAACAATACCAAAATTGTCCGTTTTGCAGAAGCGAAACTAAATGACGGTCAAAGGCTTCTAGCATTCAATGACCTATTTGTGGGGGTGGCTTCCCATGTTTCGGCCCGTTACAAAATTACATTCAACAATCTGACCGAAGAACACTCCTCCAGTGGAATTATTGTTTCAACACAATCCGGTGCTACTGGTTGGCTGAGTTCCATTTTTAATATGGCCTACGGGGTAACGGGAATGTTTGAAAAAAATTTGAACCCCAAAAGACCTAAACTAAAAGACCACGAATTGCTTTTTGCAGTGCGTGAACCCTTTCAAAGCCTCAGGACGCAAACCGGGATAACAGCTGGACTCATTAGCGACCGAAGTTCTTTAACCATCGAATCCCTGATGCCTAAAAACGGTGTTATTTTCAGTGATGGAATCGAAAAGGACTTTTTGAAATTCAACAGTGGAGCGATTGCCACCATTGGAATTGCCCATGAAACCGCTAATCTTGTCATAAAATAATGAAGCTAGGGAAGAAAAATCAAGGAGCCATACTGCTTAAAATGTTGTAAATTTCCCACGAAATAGGACCAATCACTTTATTTTCAATGAAAAAAACGTTTATTACTTTTTTGTTTTTAATCAATTCCGCCACGCTATTATGCCAAGACCTCGAAGATCGGTTTACCAATGCACTATGCGAGTGTTACACGAAGATTGAATTGACTACCTATAACAATAAACTCATCGAAGATTTGGAAGCGTGTTTTTCTTCTTCCTTAGGGGATATTGATAATGAATTAGCGGCACTATTTTACAAAACTTACCCCGATACGAATCCTGAAGACCTCAACGAAGACGAAGCATTTGAGCTGGGGTATAAATTTGGTTATGAATGGGCCCAACAAGCAATGATTAATCATTTAGACACTCTGATTAATGATTGTAAGGGACTCTATGAAGCCCTTTCTATTTCCAGAAGCTATTCATTTGTCCCCGATACATTAAAAATAGTTTCACGGAATGAAATACCCATTTTGGATGTACAGATCAAAAAAGATTCTACTAATACATCACTACTGCTTCAAAGAGGCTATCATCAAATGGTATTAGGGGCCTTTGAAAAAGGACGGAAGGACTTGCATAAGGTTTTGCTGGAATATCCTGAAGAACAACTGTCCTTGTCACTATTGGCATTGTCCTACGAATATGAGGAAAACTATTCGATGGCTTTCAAAACCTTCAAAAAGGTCGATAGCCTCTATGCCGATTTACAGTCTAAAATTGCCATCGCCTTCTTGAAAAGAAAGTTATCCACGAAATAAAAGGTCTAAGACCCTTTTAGTTAGTTTTGAATACATTGCAATTGTCTTTAAATGGAGTGCGAAGTATGGCAACTCCCTAAAATATGTCTTCATCCCCGAAACCTCAAAAAAGGGTACAATTCCAGTTCCATTATCAAGAGTGTCTCGGAATATGCAGGATTGGGTCCTCGTGTCGAGGTTCCAATTTGTTTTAGGTCGCAGGGATTGTCAAAAGCCGTAACTTTGAAAACCAAAACCTAATTGAACGTATCGTCATCACCCAAGTTACCTATGAAAAATCACTTCTTCTCTCTGGCTTTATTAACACTGCTGATAGGCTGCAATCATCATCCTCCAAATTCAACTACTGAAAAAACCGAAACTGAAATGTCTCAAAAACTTGCGGACCTAGACACCACCCCCAAGGTTACCGGCATTGGTGGCGTGTTTTTTTATACGGATAGTCTTAGCGCCGCAAAAGATTGGTATACCAAAAACCTGGGGATTGAAATCAACGACTGGGGATCGTCGAGTTTTGAATCGAGGGACCTCAATAACCCCGAGCAAACCAACTCCCTGCAGTGGAAGCCCTTTCCCAAAGGGGATGCGTACTTCGCGCCCTCAACTAAGGACTTTATGATCAATTACCGGGTTCAGAACCTGGAAGGGCTTGTTCGCAAACTTCAGGAAAATGGGGTGACCCTCCTGGACAGCATTGCCACTTACGACTATGGAAAGTTTGTGCACCTCATCGACTTGGAAGGAACCAAAATTGAATTGTGGGAACCCACTGAATAGGAAATCATGGAATTAACCTACCAACTTACACTGGAAGACTTTCTGGCTTTTCAAATGTACGCTTCCTCCAAATCGGCCCTGCACCGCAGCCGTCGCCAACGCGGACGCTTCTTGATACCCATTATTTATGTAGTCTTTGCCGGATTCATTTATTTCAGCAATCGCCTTGCCCTATTAGCCCTCATATTTTTGGGAATTGCCGTGCTTTGGCTGCTTTTGTACCCCCTGTATGCCCATTGGCTCTACAAAAGGCACTTCACCAAACACCTCGAGGAAAACTATAAAAACAGGGTGGGGCATGACCTGGTGCTGAAAATTGAGGACGACGCCCTTTGGTCCAAGGACTATGCTTCCGAAAGCCGCACGGTAGCCTCGGAATTCAAAACGATTACAGAACTCCCCAACCATTTCTTCCTCAAGTTGCACACGGACATTTCCTTCATTGTACCAAAACAGGCCATTCCCAACCAAGAGAGTTTCAAAAACAGGATTATGGCCATGGGCGCCCAGTACGAAGACGAAACCCATTGGAAGTGGAAATAAATTGATGAAGCAAAAGCGTAATTTCCGAAGGATTCAATGGTTTCTTGGTCTATTATTGCTAGGCTCTTTGGCCTTTGTCCATTTCTATGCCCCGCGTTTCATTACCGAAATCCACAACCCGCTCATCGAGTTTGCACGCTCCAAAACTTTGGCAGATACGGTTCCCTCCTTTCCCAGCAATCCTTCTGTTGGCAAGTACTTAAAGTTTCAATCCTTCGACGGGACCGCTTTGGAAGCCTACGTCACCTTTTCAAAATTGGACAGTGCCAAAGGGACTATTGTGCTGCTGCACGGCATCCGCTCCAAAAAGGAACACTTCCTCCGCTTGAGTGATACCCTGGCAAAGTTGGGGTTTCATGCGGTGGCATTAGACCTGCGGGCCCACGGGGAAAGTGAAGGCATCCATTGCACTTTTGGCGTTAAGGAAAAACAGGATGTCGCGGCACTTATTTCGCAATTGATCGAACAAGAACACCTTCACCCCAATATTGGGATTTGGGGCCAATCGCTGGGCGGTGCCATTGCCCTACAGGCCATGGGATCGGATCCCCGGATTTGCTTTGGGGTGGTGGAAAGTACTTTTTCCGACTTTAGGACCGTCACACACGATTATTTTGATTTCTTCCTAGGGTTTGATTTTTCGTTTCTCACAAACTATCTCGTGGATCGTGCGGGAACCATTGCAGGATTCGATCCAGACGAAGCACGTCCTGTGGATTTCTGTGAGCGCATCACCCAACCCATCCTCATGGTGCATGGTGGTTTGGACCAACGCATTGACATTCGGTACGGTAAGGAGAATTTTGAGCACCTCGCTTCCAACAATAAAACCTTTCTGGAAATCCCAGATGCAAGCCACTTGAACGTTTGGCAGACCAAGGAAGTCGCTTACTTCAGTGAGGTGTTTGCTTTTTTGAACTCCTATAGTCCATAGGCTGCTTTTTAATCCCAAAAACCCTGCAAGAAGGGTAAAGATTTGATTGTTATTGGATTGCATGTAACAAATCCAAAACAATTACATCTCTTAGACGTTAATCCAGTATAACCATCAAACCATTCCTTCCATGAGATTCCTTCTTTGTCTTACCGTATTTGGTTTTCTAAGTTTCACTTCTTTGTCCCAAAACACCTTCGATTTCGACTATACCCTAAATTCGGAAGCCTTCGGAAAAGAGCGAAAATTTTATGTACACGTCCCAGAGCTTTACTATGAAAAGGAAGACATTTCTTTCGGTGTGGTCTACGTTTTGGACGCTCAAGCCCCTGCTTTTTACAACAATGCCAAAAGTATTATCGATTATTTGGTTTGGAGCTATCAGGTAATGCCCCTCATCGTTGTAGGAATCTATTCCGATGATCGGGGGCCCGAATTTATCCCAATTGATAAAATGAATCCCGAAAATGGAGGTACTTCCCACATCCTACAAAACCACATTCGAAACGAAGTGTTTCCATTTATACGTGAAAAATTTCGCGTTAATTCTTTTCGTGCCCTCATTGGGCATTCAAGAGGGGGTGCATTTATTGCAAGTACGCTCTTTGGCGAACAGCGCGATATGTTCAATGCATACCTTGCCATAAGTCCCAGCATGGGCTACTTAAAGGGTCAAATATTGAATGATGTTGCTGAAAACATTGAGAAAAAACCCAAGTATGATGCGTTTTTGTATGCCTCCTACGGGAGTGTTGGTTCAATTGAACAAAACAATGAAACCTATGTTCATTACCTGGATTCTTTATGGAATCGGTATCCAAATCCAAACATGCATTGGATCTCCAAGAAGTTTGAAGGAACCTCTCATTGGGGCGTTGTTGCCCCCTCAGTGGCAGATGGAATCTTGGAAATGAATCGAGCGTATCAAGTTGACCAATTTTTGGTAGAAAAATTTGTAAAACAGTCCGATAATAATCTATCCAAACAAATGGAGGAATACTACAGCGCGCAGCAGGAAAAACTGGGATGGACCTTCCCACTGAATGCCTCCGATTTGCGTTATTATGGAACTCAACTTTCTGAAAATGAAAAATACCTGCCCGCTTTGGAGCTTTTAGGAATGGCAATGGAAAAAGACCCCTTTAACATCAACACTTATTTTAATATGGCTTGGGCGTATCGCGAACTGAATCGCATGGAGGAAGCTAAGGCCATGTATTTAAGAGGAAAAGAAATGCTACAGCAAAACGAAAGCAATAAAGACAAGGTATATATTGATAAATGGCTCGGACGAATTCAAAAACAATTGGACGAAATAGAACGTTAGGTTATAAATTATCCAACTGATTTTTAGTACCATCCTCACTAATAGTCCAAAAGAATCCTACGAAGAAAAACTGATCGGCAGCAGGGCGCAAGGTACGTCGGTCGAAAATGCCTTGTGCATTGGGTACATTGGCATATTGATACCCATTCACATTTTTAAAGCCCGGTAAATTGTTGACGGAAAAATACAGGATTTTTTGTGGGGATATCAAATAGGCCCAGTTCACGCTCAAGCTGTTATAGGATTTGGTCAGGTCGTTCAAAAAACCGGGTTGGTTGGGGTTGGTAAAAGTACGCCCACTGGCAAATTGGTAACTCATCCCCACTTGGCTTTTCCAATCGCCAATCCAATATTTGGCCACCACACTTAAATTATGTGAGTTTGCAAAGGGAGGTGTGGCTTTGCTGGGATAATTTTGGTAGTTACGTTCACTGTCCAGAAATGAATAGCTTACCCAATAGTCTACATTCTTAAAGCTCTGGTTGTCTCTATAAAATACATCCAAGCCCCGCGCATAGCCTTCCCCGTCATTTGCAAATGCCGTAGAGAAGTCGGGAAAAGCGGCAGCATAGGTGACCAAATTTCGGTAGGCTTTATGGTACACTTCTGCGCGCAGGATGCGGTCATTGCGTGTGTATTGGTAATTGAGAATGTAATGTTGGGTCTTACGGGCTTCGAGCTTGTCGGTAAATTTTAGGACATCACTCAAAGGCTGCTGATAAAAATCGCCATAGGCTAAGGACAACTGGCTGTGTTTGGTTGTTTTGTAGGCTAGGGAGAAACGGGGAGAAATGGTCATTTGGTCAAACAAGGCACTGTACTCTCCACGAACCCCAACCTTGGCGGCCAGGAGTTTTGAGAAAATAAGATCGCTTTCCACAAAAACGGCCGTAAGATTGTTATTGAAACCATAGGTTGCTGAAGAAATTGAAGGGTTCTCAAAGTCTTCGGAAAAATTGGTTAAAAACTGCTCTGCGCCCAAGTATAATTTGAATCGGTTGCTAAAACGTTTCTTCAGTTTCAGTTTTAGGTGGGCCGAATATTCTACGTCATCGATGGCATTTACATCGGCCACAAACTTATTTTGCGACCTCGTAAAGCTTCCACCGGTTTCCAAGCCCCAATCGGCACCCAATTCCCCAGCGTAACTTGCATTGGAATAGAGGTTGTTGTTGTTGAGTTTGAAGTGAAATCCCTGCGGCAGGTTGATGTCCTCTTGGGTCAGTTCAAAATTGGTCGCATCAAAGGCAGTATACCATTTTAGCAATCCTTTGGCAAATTTCCTACGGAACACTGTTTCACCGCCAAACGCTTCAAAGGGTTTGTCCCATTCGTTTCGATCGGGAAATACAGCAATGTAAGGCGCTAGGTTGATGTAGGAAGCATTGAAACTCAACGAGCTTTGCTCCCATTTCTTGGTATGGCCCAAGCCGCCTCCCACACTCATGAGGGCTATGTTGGTTTCTTCCTGAACCGGTTCGTCTATGGTATTCAACAACAAAACCGAAGATAAGGCCTGGCCGTATTCAGCGGAGTACCCCCCGGTAGAAAAGGTAATGCCATCAAACAAAAACGGACTGTAACGTCCACGTGCCGGGATGTTATTGGTTGTTGGGGTATAGGGAGTAAACACCCGAATACCATCGATAAAAATCTGTGTTTCCCCGGCATCGCCCCCGCGCACGAAGAGGCGGCCATCCTCTGCCACAGTGGTAGTTCCCGGAAGGGTTTGCAGTGCTCCTACAAAGTCGCCCAACGCACTGGCGGTAGTAACGACATCCAAAGGCTTTAGTACCGACACCTTACTGTTGTCGCCAGCCTCGAAAGTTCCAGCCGAGATGACCACCGTTTCCAAGGAATTGACATCTTCTTTTAGGATGATGGACAGGTTCTTTAGTTGTGAAACATCGGCAGCCATGTAAAAAGGTTCAAAGGAAACATAGGATACCACGAGGGTTTGGATACCGCTTTCTTCCGTATCGAAAGAAAAATGGCCTTTTTCGTCGCTGGAAGCCCCATCGTAGGTACCTTCCAGGTAGATGTTGGCGCCCACTACCGCAGTTCCATCCTTTTGGGAAACACTACCGGAAATGGTCGTTTGCGCATACGCGCTAAGTGGAATTACACTTAAAAGGAAAAAGGCAAATTTGATGTATAATGACATGGGTTGATTGATTCTTTGATACAAAGTTGTTGCAAGAGTTTTTGATAAAAAAGCAAAACCTACCGAATTGTAATTTATCGGTACCGAACTGTACCATGCCATAAAATTCAAAAATTTGTATCTTTAAAAAAACTCCCAGCATGAAAAAATATGTCACCCTGGCCCTTTTTTCCCTAATGAGCCTCTCTTTTTTGGCGCAAGATACTTTTTCCATCATTGCCGTAGATCCACTAACTGGTGAAGTGGGCTCTGCTGGGGCTTCCTGTGTGGCAGGAGCCCCTGTGAATTGGGACACTTGGATAACCGATATCATTCCCGGCAAGGGAGGGGTCAATTCCCAAGCGTACATCTGCATCCCCAACAGCAACTTGGCCAATGCCATCAATAGGATGGAACTGGGGGATAGCCCTCAGCAAATTATTGATTGGTTGGTATTGAACGATGCTTGCAACAGCCAAAATTTTGACCCAGAATACCGACAGTATGGTATTGTAGATTTAGATGAATCCAATAACCCAAGGGCAGCGGGATGGACGGGAAGTTCGGCAGACGACTACAAAGAAGATCGGCAAGGGCCCAATTACAGCATCCAAGGAAACATATTGTTGAATGTGGGCGTCATCGATAACATGGAAGCAAATTTTAACAATACGTCTGGCACACTCGCCGATAAACTTATGGCAGCGTTGCAGGGAGCAAAGGTTCCCGGGGCCGATAGCAGGTGCCTTGCCGATGGAACCTCTTCGAGGGCCGCCTATATGGTAGTTTACAAACCCGACGACAACCCTGGGGAGCCCTACTTGCGATTGGTAGTCTCTACACAAAGTAACGGCGTGGAGCCCATTGATGTTTTACAAGACCTGTATGACAACTTTCTGACCGTTTCAGAAAATCCGTTGGCCAATAAAGTATTTTTGTTTCCCAATCCGGCTTCGGATTTCCTGGAACTACGGTTGGACGATTCCATAACCCAAGGTACTTATGCCATTTCGGATACCTCTGGAAAACAACTCGTGCTTGAAAGCATTAACAGCAATACGATGAGGATCGATGTCCCTACATTGTCCAGGGGTCTTTACTTTGTTACAATAACGACAGTAGCTGGTACCATCACGTTTAAGTTTGTTAAAAAATAGTCCCGATGTCCCATCCAAAAGTTACGGCCTACCTCCAAAAACAAACCCAGTGGCAAAAGGAACTGCAACACCTTCGTTCGTTGTTTCAACAAACCGAGCTTCTGGAGGAATTTAAATGGAGTGCGCCCACCTATACCCTGAACGGAAAATTGGTTGCCGGCATGGCAGCTTTCAAAAACCATTATGCCATCTGGTTCCATCAAGGGGTGTTTTTGAAGGATTCCCAGAAAAAACTCCTCAACGCCCAGGAAGGCAAGACCAAAGCCCTTAGGCAATGGCGCTTTGAAAAAGGCGATGTCATTCCCGATGCCATTGTACTTTCCTATCTAAAAGAATCCATCGAAAATTGTTTGGCAGGAAAAGAAGTGAAACCCGAACGCAAAAAAGGGGTTTCGCTTCCTCCCATCCTTAAAAGTGCTTTTCAACAAGATAAGGACTTAAAAACGGCTTTTGAGCAATTAACCCCAGGAAGACAAAGGGAGTATGCCGAGCACATTGGCGGTGCCAAGCAAGAAAAAACCCAGGAAAGCCGATTGGAAAAAGCCATACCCCTAATACTTAAAGGCGTTGGATTGAACGATAAGTACAAAAATTGTTGACGAATGAAAGTAGCCCGAAGTAGCTTTTACCTGCGAAGGGCCCTTTGGATCTTTGTGGCATGGGTAGTTTTTGCCATGGGCATTTTTTTCTACGACTACATTACCTTAAAAAGCCAAGATGCCCTTCCCGCTTCTTACAATCTTAAATCGGCCTTTATCGCATACCTGATTGTGGCCGTGAGTGCTGGCGTTATTGGAGGGACTCTTACCGTAAACCTCATGGAGTACTGGTTGCGAAAATACCGCTTTTGGGTGGCCCTGGTATTGATTGTGTGCATTTACACTTTGGTATCCATCTTCGTGGGGGCTTTAGGGAGTTTGTACATTAGAAGCGCGCAGATGGAACTTTCGATGTTTGATGCCTCGGTGTTGAGGGAGCTTCCCTCTTTTTTCGGAAAAACCATTTTCATCAAAAATTATGTGGTATGGCTTGTGTTGGTATTACTTACCCTCATTTTCCTCATGGTGAACGATCGCTTTGGCCCTGGGGTGTTTCCGGAGTATTTGAAGGGAAAGTATTTTCATCCCAAAAAAGAGCAGCGCATCTTCATGTTTTCCGACATCAAGGATGCTACCGCCATCGCCGAGCAATTGGGAGAGGGCCGCTATTTCCATTTTCTGAAAGACTTTTTCAAAACCATTTCCCCAGCCATTGAAATGCACCGAGGAGCAGTGTATCAATATGTGGGCGATGAAATTGTAGTAACCTGGAAGATGAAAACTGCTTCATTTAACCAAAATTCCTTGCTCTGCTTTTACGAAATGCTGCGTTTGGTCCATGAGAAAGCTGCTTATTTTGAAGGTGTTTATGGCTTTCAACCCCATTTCAAAACCGGATACCATTGTGGTCCCACGGTGGTTGGCGAGCTTGGGGTTATGAAAAGGGAAATCGCTTTTTCGGGAGACACCTTAAACACTGCCGCTCGAATTCAGGGGAAATGCAACGATTTGGGAGTTTCTGTTTTGGCTTCAGAGAGTTTTGTTACCAGCTTAGGGCAGCTTCCCCAGGGAATTTTGGAAGTTCCATTGGGCCCACACTTGTTGAAAGGAAAACAACAGGCCCTTGTCCTCCATACTTTTCGGAATGAAAATTGATACCTTGCAGTTCCAAAACCCTTAGATATGAAAACCGATTTGTACACCAAAACCATCCTAACCCTCATTGCAGTTTGTTTAGCCGTTATTGCCCTAAGACCATTTGAAATTATTCCAACGGCACAAGCCCATTCGGATGCCTCATTGAATGAAACCGCCAGCCAGTACCGCTTGATCTCGATCGACGAACTGGAAACCTTGGACGTGCGCATCGTAGATATTAGCACCTACGATGAGTTGAACGTGAATGTGAAAAGCATCGATACCTACGACGAAATGAAGGTAAATCTCAAAAGCATCGATACCAGTGACGAGTTGGATGTGAACATCGACGAAATTGGCGGAAGCTGGGTAAGCAGCGGCAGTCCCATTCCTGTCACCATTAAGCAATAAATCGTAATCCCGTTGTAACAATTGCAGTGCCCTTGTTACTAATGGAGTAATTAACCAAAGAACCATTGACCAAAGAATTGGAACACCGTTTTGTGGCCCAACTGGAGGAACATCAAAACATTGTGCACAAAATATGTCGTCTCTATACCAACGATAGCGATGCGCACAATGATCTTTTTCAGGAGATTACCATCCAATTGTGGAAGGCGTATCCTAAGTTTCGAGGCGACGCCAAATTCAGTACCTGGATGTATCGGGTGGCTTTGAACACCGCTATTACCCTGTACCGAAAAAGCAAACGAACCGTTCAGACCCAAGATTACGAAAGTGTAAGCTTTAAGGTTTCATCGGAAGCATACGACCCCACTGTGGAGGACCAATTGAAGTTAATGTACAATGCCGTAAAGACTTTGAGCGATGTGGACAAAGCTTTGGTTTTTTTGTACCTGGAAAATAAAAATTACAGGGAAATTGCTGATACTTTGGGAATTACCGAGGTAAACGCACGAGTAAAAATGAATCGCATCAAAGAAAAACTAAGAACCATTCTTAACCCATAAGTGTATGGATGAGCTGGAAATTTTAAAGAAAGAATGGCAATCCCGGGAACAGGAGTTCCCCAAATTGACCTCTAAGGAAATCTACCCCATGCTGCTGAAGAAATCTTCTTCCATGGTCAAATGGATTTTTTACATCAGCATTGCAGAAATGATCCTCTGGACGACGCTTTATTTCCTAGTACCCGAATCGAGCAAAAAGTTTCAGGAAGGCATGGGTCTCAACGCCATTTTCATGTGGATCAACATTTTTAACTATGGGGTGGTGTTTGTCTTTGTCTATTTGTTTTATAAAAACCACCAAAAGATACAGGTTACCAATACGGTTAAGGAATTGATGGCCAATATCCTCCGAACCCGAAAAACGGTGCATTACTTTGTGTATTACAACATTGGGATGGCAGCCATCTTAATGTTTTCGGTAAACCTGTACTACTACTTCAACAAGGACAAGCTGTACCATATCCTCAAAAGCGATGAGTTTTATTCGGCAGTCCCACCAGAAACCTTCATTACGCTTAACGCCATCGGCGGATTGATCATTATTGGCTTCCTGATCTTGTTCTACTGGGTTATCTATGGCCTCTTATTGCGAAGGTTGAAGAAAAACTACAAGGAACTAAAAAAAATAGAGGTTTAACCTACACCCTCAATAACGCCACTGCCGCGTTTTGTTGAGGGCTTCCTCCTGCTCCAATTCCTCCTGCGGAATTACCTTTAGGAACGATGGATGCTGCTCGATGGCAAACTCGAGCTTTTTAACAATGTCCTCTACCGATTCCTTTTCATAATCGATTTCCAGAGGCTCCTTAATTTCCATGGTTTGCAGGATTCCCCGTTTTTTGATACGGATGCCCTTTTTGTCAAAAGACCTGCGGAAACCATCAATCACTATAGGTACCACAATGGGCTTGTTATACTTAATAATATGGGCCGTGCCCCTTCGGATGGGTTTCCAGGGGGTCGTAGTCCCTTGCGGAAAAGTAATAACCCATCCATCGTTCAATGCTTTGGAAATGCTGCTTACGTCGCTCATCTTTACTTGCCGGTTCACGTCCTTGCCCTCACTGCGCCAAGTACGATCGATACTTACGGACCCTGCATAAGCCAGAATCTTTGGAAGCAGTCCGGCTTGCATGGTTTCGCGGGCAGCCACAAAGTATAAGTTCAGTTTGGGGTTCCAGAGGTAGCCAATGTTCTTGATGTTATCCACCCGTCCCTTCAAGCTGGCATTGAACACATGAAACATGGCCACTACATCGGCAAAATAGGTTTGGTGGTTGGAAACAAAAAGCACGTTGGTTTCGGGTAGGGATTTAATGATTTCGCTTCCATCAATCTGCAATTGATTAAAACCTTTGAAACGACGGTGTGTAAGGGCTCCCATAACCCGTATGAGCCATTTTTTGAGAAATAGGTAGTGCCCGAAAGGATTCTTTTTAAACAGCCCCATGTAGCAGTTCCTCTATATTTTGTGCGGTGTTAGTTATGCCTACAGCTTGCAAAGATACTAAAAAAGCACTTTTAGATGGTTTTTTGAAGTAATTCGCGTACTTCGTTGAGCATCATGGCAGTGGCACCCCAAACCACGTGCCCTTGAAGCTTGAAGGCGGGTACTTCAATGTTTTTTGCATAGCTTGTTGAAAGGATCTGGGTAATCCGTGAGGCATCGTCCAAAAATTCGAGCAAGGGTACCTCGATGATGGCGGCGACCTCTTCTTCCTGGGCCACAAAAGAGGGAACGCTGTTCATAATGCCCAAAAAGGGATACACAAAAAAATTGCTTGGCGGGATGTATACCTTCGTCAAGGATTTTAAAACCGATACTTCCTGCATTGGCACTCCTACTTCTTCTTCAGTTTCACGTAAAGCCGTCGCCTCGAGTGATGCATCGTCCTCCTCTCCTTTTCCACCTGGGAAGCCTACTTGGGCCGAGTGGACTCCGGAATAAGTTTTTCTGAGGATCAGTACAAAGTGGGTCTCGTTCTCCCTATTGGGATAAAAGAGGCACAGTACGGCCGCTTCCTTGGCATCTTTTATTTGGGAGGCTCTTTGTTTTAGCTCCTTCAAACGCTCCATAGGGGCCATGCGAAAATGGTATGCTTCCCCCGGAAGTTCCATTTTTGGTATCTTAGCTACCCGTTTTTGAAATTCAGAAAACTGCATCAATGAAAATTAAGCTGCTTGCCTTCGTTTTGATTTTACTCTCTAGTTCTTCCTGTGAAGATAAAAAAAAGGTTTCCGATGAAAAAGCAAATACGCCACAAGAAATTGTAACGGACACCGTTCAGCAACCTGTAAAGAGTTCAGAAAAAGAAAAAGAAAAAGTACCGGAAGTACAGTACCCCATGATTACCAATAAGAATGTCGTGGCGTTTTTGACCGAATACGGGAAGAACAATCCCGAAACCAGAGTACGGATTGTCACCCAACATGGGGATATCGAGATCGAACTGTACAAAGATACCCCCCTCCACCGCGCCAATTTTATCTATTTGGTGAAGCAAAAGTACTTTGACGGCACTTTTTTCCACAGGGTGGTTCCAAACTTCATCATTCAAGGGGGAAATAGCGATAATGTTGCCACCCCAAAAAAACGCAATACGATTGGGCCCCAATACCTGCTGCCTGCCGAATTGAAAAATGGCCGCAAACATACCTACGGTACCGTTTCGGGGGCCAAAGAATACCGGGAAAACCCAGACAAGCGTACGGCTCCCTTCGAATTCTTTATTTTCTTGGGTCCCGATAAGTATACCTCCCACCTTAATGGCAACTATACCATTTTTGGACATGTGACCAAAGGCATGGATGTGGTTGAAAAAATTGCCAACCTACCCGCAGACGAGGGGGAATGGCCGCTGCAGAATGTGTATATTACCGCGACCGTTCTGGACTAGTTACATATTTTGTGTGAAATAATTGTAATCCTTAAGGATGGTATCAATAAACTGTCGATCGTAAAGTTGCGACTCTACCTGCAAGACCGATTCGACCTTTTTTCGCAATAAGTTCAATGTCTTGAAGTCGCTGCTGCTCAATGCAATATGGAAGGTCTCCTTAATAAGTCGCACATCTTTGTCGGTAAGCTTGGTGACATTCAAAAAGGTTGGTTCGTAGCTATCGCTAATCTCTTCCAGGATGGTATGGGAAATTTTCAGTTTGTTCTTGGTACTAATAACCACGGTTCCGGCAGCCATATCGCCCAACCGCTGTCTTTTTTCAGAAAAAATAGTAGTCAACAACCCAATAGACCCCAAGAACATCCATAGATCGACAATCCGCAACATCCATAGGGTAAGGTAATTGGACCAGTGCACCGGGCTTCCGTCCATCTTTACGACCCGGGTTTTAAGAATCATCTTCCCTACGGTTTGCCCATTGAAAAGAATGTGCATGTAGAGCGAATAAAACATAACGGGCAACAACAAGAACTGTTGGAGTCCAAACACCGTCCATCGATCGCTGAATGCCGCCCCCAAAAGATCGGTAATGATTTCGATAACGTAGAAGTACAGGAAGAAGAGGAACAAATCGATGAAGAAGGCCAAAATGCGCTCACCCACATTCACGATTTTATAATTTAAATTGACGTTTTGCGCCGTATGTATTGCTAAATTTGCCATGTAAAAGCAAGTGTTTATATTTAACAAAAATATTCCTAGATGCGAGAAGCCGCTTTCGTGAAGCAAAATAAGGAAAAATGGATTGCTTTTGAAAAAGCCATCACCTTGAATTCAAAAATAGCCCCTGATGCCTTGGCCGATCATTACATTCACCTCACCAACGATTTGGCTTACGCCCAGACCTATTTTCCCGAAAGCAAAACCTTACAGTACCTCAACTCCTTGGCGAGTCAGGCGCATCAAAAAATCTATCGCAACAAAAAAGAAACCAAAAACAGAATCGTTTCTTTTTGGAAATACGAGTTCCCGCTTTTCTTCGTTCAATACCACAAAACGCTGTTTTACACCTTTTTGATCTTTGTATTGGCCACCTTTATTGGGGCTATCTCTACCTACTATGACGATTCGTTTGTGCGTCTCATATTAGGAGATGGGTATGTGAACGAAACCTTGAGCAATATTGAAAAAGGCGATCCCATGGCCATCTATAAGAGCGGTGGTGAAATAGGCACCTTTTTGGGCATTACGATCAATAACATCCGCGTCGCCATGCTCGCTTATGCATTTGGGGTAATGATATCCATTGGAACCGGGTGGGTGCTCTTCAGCAATGGGATTATGCTGGGATCCTTCATGACCTTCTTCTACAATCGCGGTTTGCTGTTTGAAGCTTCCAAATCGGTTTGGCTGCACGGCACTATTGAAATATCGGTCATTGTCATTGCCGGCTGTGCGGGTATTGTTATGGGCAATAGCATTTTGTTCCCAAAAACCTATTCCAGAATGGTTTCATTTGTGAAAGGGGCCAAAGACGGACTAAAGATTGTTTTGAGTACCATTCCGTTTTTCATTATCGCAGGCTTTATAGAGGGTTTCATTACGCGCTACAGCTCCATGCCCGTGCCCTTGGCATTGACAATTATATTTGCATCCTTAGCCTTGATTGTCTATTATTACGTGATCTATCCGATACAACTGAACAGAAAACATGCAGCAGACCCACATTGACCTCAAACAGCGAAGGGATTTAGGAAGCATCATCTCGGTCTATTTTGATTTTTTCAAAATGAACCTCAAACCCTTTCTCAATACCTTCATCCAGTATAATGGCTTTTTTGTACTGGGTTTTTTGGGCATCAGCTACATGATGGTTACAGGTTTTGTTGGACTATTCCGCAGCAGGTATCCTTATAACGAGACGTACAGCTCTGGAAACGAATCCCTTCTTTGGCTGGGGTTTTTGGGGTTTATTTTATTACTGATCGTAACCGGGATTCTCAATTACAGTCTTGCAGCCTCCTATACCATTCGCTATGAAGAGCATCCAGAGGAACTCCCTTCCAAAAAAAGTGTGTGGGCTTTGGTTTCTAAAAATTTAGGGGGCATTTTTTTGTTTGTGGTCTTAATGATTTTGCTCTACATACCGGTTATCATTGTGAGTGTTATCGTATCGATTATTCCGGTTGTAGGCATGTTGGGGCAATACATTATAAGTTTGGGTTTTACGGCATGGATGGGCATTTCTTTTGCTGCGATGCTGCACCAAGGAAAAAGTGTAACTGATGCCCTTGGGGAAGGATGGCGGCTAATAGGAAAGGGGTTCTGGAAAAGCATTCTTGCCAATCTTGTCATTTCATTTTTACTTTTTTTACTGCTGATGGTCGTATTGATGGTACCAGGCATCATAATTGGAATTTACGCCTATTTTTCATTGGAAAGCGGGGTCGATTTGTCCGAATCGCCTTTTGCCACGGTAGTTTGGACCCTAGCTTTGAGCATTCTATTGCTATTGTTTGCCTTCAATCAGTCGCTTTCGCAGTTCATCAACAGTATTTTGTATTACAACCTCTACGAGGAGATGTACAATGAAGCCGCCCGCAAACGCATTGAACAAATAGGTGTCAGTGAATAAGATTTTTGCCATAGCACTCTTTTTATTGACGTTTGTTGACGCCAAGGCCATGGTTTCGGATAGCCTAACCATTAAAGTGGACAGTACCCGAATAGAAGCAAGGCAATTCCCCAAAAACCTCTCGGACAAATACAACGGCAGCGATTTCCAGTACGATACCTCCATTGAAGGTGAGGCGCAAAATTTTATCACCCGCGCCATTTATTGGTTTTTCAGGAAAATCGGAGAACTTTTTGGTGTCGATGTGGATCCCGGCACCCTGAAAGTGCTTGAATTGATTATTTATGTGGTGCTAATTGTTTTTGGAATTTACCTAGTAACCAAACTTTTGATGGGGAAAGGTTCAGGTGGGATGTTCGGGAAAAAAGATACCTCACTCTCCAGCTTTAACATTCGTGAGGAGGCTATTGAAGCCATCGACTTTGACCAACTGATAGCGCAGGCTATGGTGCAAAAGGATTACCGATTGGTCGTGCGTTACCAATTCCTGAAAGTCCTTCAGGAACTGTCCAATGCCTCCCTCATCTCTTGGCATTTTGAAAAAACCAACAGCGATTACTACCATGAAATCGAAAACCCGGCTTTAAAGGAGGATTTTCGGAAGGTTTCCTATTTGTACGACCATGTTTGGTATGGGGCCTTCGACCTGGATGAAGCGCACTACAACAGTGCCCAACACCGTTTTGATGAAATAAAGCAGCACCTCAAAAATGCTCGATAAACGATCCCGAAATATCGTCATTGCCCTTGGGGTGGTCATTTTGGGAATCCTGATCACCGAGGTGGTTCGTCCACGCCCCTTGGACTGGCGCCCCAATTATACCATTTCTGGCAAAGTGCCCTTGGGCTGCTATGTGCTGTTTGAAGAACTGGAAAACCTGCTGGATGCCCCGGTAGAGGAGGTTACCAAAGATCCCTACGAGTTTCTTACGGAAGGTACCTACAAGCAAAATTCCACCTACATGCTCATCAACAATTGGTATTATTTGGACGAATCGCAAGTGGAAGCCCTGTACCAATATGTTTCAGAGGGCAACACGGTTTTTCTCTCAGCCCATCAGTTTGGCAACTTTCTATCTGATACACTGAAGACGGAGGTCCAGACCAATTACGATCTTCTGGAGGAACGGGTTTCCCCTCAATTCCTGAACCCTGTTTTTTCAAAAGACACTGCCATTGTGTACGAAAAGGCAGTACGTAAGTCGTATTTCACAAAATTAGATACGCTCCATGCCAAGGCGTTGGGCTATTTTGAATTGGAAGGCAAAGAACCCTTGTCCGAGCTGAACTTTATTTCGGTATCGGTGGGAAAAGGGCAATTTTTGATGCATACCCTTCCTGAAGCTTTTTCCAACTATTACCTGTTAAACCATAATGAATCCTATGCTGCGCGCTTGCTTTCCTATGTGGATACCGAACAGGTGTATTGGGATTCCTATGTGAAGTCGGGTAAAAAAGTAGTAACCTCTCCCCTTCGTTTCATCCTTCAGGAACCTGCCCTAAAATGGGCTTTTTACACGGCATTGGTTGGATTGCTCGTATTTTTGCTCTTCACGGCAAAGAGGGAACAGCGCATCATTAAAGTGATTAAACCCCTCGAAAACAGCTCGGTTGAATTTACCAAAACCATTGGCCATTTGTATTTACAACATAAAGACTATACCGATATCATTGCCAAAAAAATCAATTACTTTTTGGATGGCATCCGAACCCAATACTTCTTGGACACCCAAAAGCTGGATGAGGAATTTGTGAGGAAATTAGCGATGAAAAGTGGTAAAAGCCTTGAAAAATCCAAAACACTAATCGAATTGATTCGCCGTCTAAAAGAAAAAACATGGCATAGCGAAAACGATTTGATGCTATTGGATAAAACCATTGACGAATTTAAGTACTAATTTATGGAAGAACAACAAGAAACCCCATTGGAGTTTAACGCACGGATTGACCTCAAAAACCTTCAGGAGGCCGTAGCAAAAATCAAGGCCGAAATGGCCAAGGTCATTGTAGGACAAAACGAAATGTTGGAAATGCTTATCGTCTCCATCCTTTCAGATGGGCATTCGCTCATTGAAGGGGTACCCGGTGTGGCCAAAACCATCACGGCCAAACTATTGGCCAAGACCATGGATGTGGGTTTTAGCAGGATCCAGTTCACCCCCGATTTGATGCCCAGTGATATTTTGGGAACTTCGGTCTTTAACGTAAAAAACAATGAGTTTGAATTCAAAAAAGGGCCCATCTTTTCGAACATCATCCTAATTGATGAAATCAATCGTGCCCCAGCCAAAACCCAGGCAGCACTTTTTGAGGTGATGGAAGAACGGCAAATTACCATGGACGGACAAAAGTATGCCATGCAGCCCCCTTTCTTGGTGTTTGCCACCCAGAACCCCATAGAACAGGAAGGCACCTATGCCCTTCCCGAAGCACAACTGGACCGCTTCCTTTTTAAAATCAATGTACCGTACCCCAACGCCATGGAAGAACTCCAAATTCTCGAAAACGAGCACCATAGGGAAAATAGGGGGGCCTTAGATCTGGTTGGACCTGTATTGACAGCCGCACAAATAGCCGAATACCAAAAAACCATCAAAAAAATATTGATCGAAAACAACTTACTGAAATACATTGCCGCCATTACAGACAATACGCGGGCCAATGCCAATTTGTTCTTGGGCGCCTCACCACGGGCATCCCTGGCCATCATGAACGCCTCCAAAGCTCTAGCAGCCATGAATGGTAGGGACTTTGTAACCCCGGACGATATCAAAAAAGTGGCTCCTTCTATTTTGAGGCACCGAATTTTATTGACTCCCGAACGGGAAATGGAAGGCTTTACGGCCGATAAAGTAGTACACCAAATTATGGAAACCATCGAAATTCCGAGGTAGATGAAACGCTTGATCAGAAGCTTATACTTAAACAAACGGCTCTTTGCCATCCTCATTATATTGGCCGTTTTGTTTTTGTTTTCCTTTTTTGTCCCCAATCTTTTTGGAACCCTAAAGCTGCTGTTCTATGCCCTACTGATTCTTGTTTGCTTCGACGCCTTTTTGTTGTATCAAAACCGCAAGGGGATGCAAGCTTCCCGCCTGCTGCCGGATAAACTTTCCAACGGCGATGAAAATGACATCACAATCCGAATTCAAAATACGTATCGATTCAAGGCATCCATTAAGATCATTGATGAATTGCCCATTCAATGGCAACGGCGGGATTTTAGGATTTTCAGTATACTGGAACCCTCTAGGGAAAAAGCATTCCATTATCAAGTGCGGCCCACGGAACGTGGAGAATACCACTTTGGGAATCTAAACGTATTTGTTTCCACGGCCTTGGGCTTGGTGGCCCGTAGGCAACAGTTTGCCGCCGAGGCCATGGTGCCCAATTACCCTTCGTTCCTTCAACTAAAAAAGTATGATTTTGTGGCCTTTTCCAACCGACTGAAATTTTTTGGACTCAAGAAAATACGCCGCATAGGCCACACCATGGAATTTGAGCAAATCAAGGAATACATCGCAGGGGATGATGTAAGGAATATCAACTGGAATGCCACAGCCAAAAAGGGGGAACTGATGGTGAACCAATTCCAAGACGAAAAATCGCAACCCGTCTACTCGGTTATCGACAAAGGCCGTGTTATGAAAATGCCTTTCAATTACCTGAGCTTGCTGGATTATGCCATCAACGCCTGTTTGGTCATTTCAAACATTGCCCTAAAAAAACAGGACAAAGCAGGAATGTTTTCTTTTTCAAGAAAAGTGGAAGACCAAGTCGTGGCGCAGCGCAAAGGTTCCCAAATGAACTTGATCTTGGAAACCCTTTATAATATTGAAACCGATTTTGCCGAAAGTGATTTTTCACGGTTGTACGTCGAAATCAAACGAAAAATCAAACAGCGTAGCCTCCTACTGCTCTACACCAATTTTGAAACCCTCGACGCGCTACACCGGCAATTGCCCTACTTGCAGGCAATTAACCGCACCCATTTGCTGGTGGTTATTTTTTTCCAAAATACCGAATTGATAGCCTTTTCAAAGGAGAAAGCAACGAGCACACAAGCCATTTTTGAAAAAACCATCGCCGAAAAATTTATTTATGAAAAGAAGCTTATCGTAAACGAGTTGAACAAATACGGCATCCAAACCATCCTCACCCCCCCGGAAGATTTGACGGTAAACACCATTAACAAGTACCTGGAAATCAAAGCCAGGGGCCTTCTCTAGATACTGCTATTTTACATTTCAGGAATGTCATTCAACAGTTGGGTAGTATTTATCTGGAAATACCCGCTCCATTTTGGACTTTTGAGGTGAAGATAATGTCATCAACCTTAAAAATTCAAAATATGAAAACTATCGTTACCCTAGCAGCCCTTTTATTTGTAACACATTTGGCTTCTGCTCAAAACAATGTTGCATCAGATTTGAGTGAATCCGACCGGGGAATTACCATTACCGTTGAAGTCCCAGTTATGGCAACGGAGGGAATCATCATTGCCGGTCTGTACGATGAAAACACGTTTATGAAAGCAGCTCCTTTACAAGGTACCGAAAGTGCTATCAATGATGGAAAGGCCGTTTTAACATTCAGTAATGTAAGCCCTGGTACCTATGGTATCACATTATTTCTGGACAAAAATGGAAACCATACCATGGATTTCGAACCCAACGGAATGCCCAAGGAAATGTATGGCGTATCCAACAACGTCATGAATTATGGCCCACCACAATGGAAGGATGCCCAGTTTGAGGTAGGAACGGAACCAATCAAAATGGAAATTCGGCTATAGGCTAAAGCCGTTACTGAAAAATCCGGCTTAAAGCCGGATTTTTTTATAAACAAAATCTTCTGCAATTTAAAAATCGATAATCAAAGTTTATAAAATTTGTACTTTTGTGAAAAGGCCCTCAACATGACCATAACCCAGTTGAAATATGTTCTGGCAGTTGCCGAACACCAAAACTTCACCAAGGCAGCAGAAAAAACCTTTGTGACACAACCAACTTTAAGCATGCAAATCCAGAAGCTTGAGGAAGAGTTGGACATCCTCATCTTCGATCGGAGTAAAAAACCCATCGAGTTGACACCTGTAGGGAAAAAAATCGTGAACCAGGCAAAGAACATCGTGAATGAAGCCGAACGCATGCAAGATGTGGTAGACCAGGAGAAAGGATTTATTGGGGGAGAGTTCCGCTTGGGGATCATCCCTACCATTATGCCTACCCTATTGCCCATGTTCCTTAAAACCTTTGCAACAAGATATCCCAAGGTACAATTGAAGATTGAAGAATTGTCCACCGAAGAAATCATTCACAAACTCTCGGAAGGACACCTGGATGCTGCCATTGCCGCAACGCCCCTTCATTTGGATAAGATCAAGGAGCGGGCATTGTATTACGAACCCTTTGTGGGGTACATTCCCGAAAGTCATCGGTTGTTTCAAATGAAGAAGATTGCATCGTCCGATTTGGACATTGACGATATTCTTTTGTTGGAAGACGGGCATTGTTTTCGGGACGGGGTGATTAATCTCTGCAAGGCTTCCAAAAACTTCAACCACGATACCTTCCAACTAACAAGTGGCAGCTTTGAGACCCTCATTAAACTTTCCCATGAGGGATTGGGGATGACCTTATTGCCCTACATGCATACTTTGGATTTGAGTGAAAATCAACAGAAGCACCTCCGCTATTTTGAGGATCCACCTCCCGCCAGGGAAGTGAGTATCATTTATCCGAAAAGTGAGTTAAAGCTTCAAATTATTGATGCGCTGTACCAAATAATTTCGGGCGTTGTGAGGGGTGCCATCCGGTTTCAGGACGTTAAGATTATCAGTCCTGTTTCATCCTAATAAAACCTAAGGCATTAGGTAAGATACAGTCCGTTTCGTAACGAGACGAGTTTGAAAAGTGCGCAGTAGGCATTTTAAAAAAAGCCTCCGGATGGAGGCTTTTTTATTATTCGTCTAAATAGATTAGACATTGGTTTAACTGTGGGTTCTGCTGGATAAGGGAATTGATCCAAATTTTAAGTTCCTCAATTTCGTGGGGAAGGAGCCTTTGGAGGGCTTTTTTCAACTCCTTGCAGAACAGGTTTACATCAAAACTCACTTTTTTTAGCACTGCCTTGGTGTAGTCAAACATTGCTCTAGCCATAGTTAAGTAATTAGAGTTAGGTTAAGTAGTAGTATCTATAGGCAAGAATTTTTAATTTAACGCTACTAAATATAGCAAAAAAATTGGATGAATTGATTTTGACCCAAAAAAATGCATGCTAAAAATATCTTAAAATCCCTAACCCTTAGGTTTTACGGTCCATTCAAACCAAAACCGGGAAACCGTATCCCCTTGTGCGTCAATTCCTTCAGAAGCCATCCAACAGGTTTGTCCTTCACCGGTTTCCATGGCTTTTTGGATGGTTTCCTTTATGGCCAATCCATCGGTAGAGGTAAAAGTGATAAGGCCTCGTGCTTTTTTGGTGAATTCGGCTTTGTTATGTGCCACAAGCATGGAAATGGGCTTTCCAGTTTCTTGAATATACGCCATCACCAAAGCCCCGGTACTCAACTCGGCAGCCATGCCCTGTACGGCCCAAAAAAGGGACTTAAATGGATTTTGATTGATCCAGCGGTGCTTTACGGTTGTGGTACAAGCAGTTTCGGAAATACTTTTTACCCGAACCCCGCAAAAGTACACCGAAGGGAGTTTGAATAAGGTGAATAGATTGATTTTTCTTGAGTTGAGTTGCATCGAAGCACTTGATTCTATAATTTCAAAAATTTTCGGATCGCTAATTTCCCTTCAGAACGAATTTCAACAAAGTAAAGCCCTTTTGATAAATGGGATACTTCCAGCTTATTGGTGCTTTGGTATTCACCTACTAAAATTCCCTGCCTGGAATAAATTGCAACCTTTTCGATGGGGAGTGTCGTTTGAAGGATTAAAATTTCATTAGCAGGATTTGGATACAATAAAATTGCATTTGTAAAAAAATTATTCAATCCAAGCTCGCAATTTTCGCTAAAAATGACATTCCCGTCATAACACCAACCACTTGCAAAAAAGGGATCACACTCTGGGTACGTGGCATTTTCGTCATCAACCTGTATGCAAAAAAGCTCTGGATTATCATGAGCAGCCATTGCAAAAAGAGAGGTGTTATTCCCATTTTTGACATTTAAGGAATTTAAATTGTTTTGATGACAATACAAATACCCGAGGTTATGATTACTGGACACATCCAAGCCCGTCAATTGATTTTCATTGACAGAAAAAAAAGTTAAATTCCCATTTAAAGAAACATCAATTTCAGTTAGCTGGTTTCTATCAATGTAGAAATAGGCCAGCATATTATTTTGGGAAACATCTATTTGAGAAATACTATTGTTTGTCAACCATAAATTTTCAAGATTCACATTATGCGAAACATCCAAACCGGTGAGTAAATTATCCATCGCTTCCAATTCGACGAGTTGAATATTTTGAGTTACGTCCAAACTGGCAATTTCATTAACGGAACAAAAGAAGGAGGTTAAATTTGTATTGTTTGTTATATCAATAGCGGTTAAAAGGTTAGAATCGACCACAAGCGTTTGAAGGTGCAGGTTCTGGGAAACATCGATATTCGAAATTTCATTAAACCCACATTTTAAAATTTCCAAGTTTGGATTTTCAGAAACATCCAAGCTGGTGAGTTGGTTAAAGAGGCACGTAAGTTCCAACAGATTTGTACTTGTGGGAAGCAACAAGGACTGCAAATCGTTGTTATTGCAATACAATTTGATTAAGCTTGCATTTTGAGACAGATCCATATCGGAAATTTGCTGGCCAAAGATATCAAGCCATTCCAGATTGCCAAAACTTGCTATGCCTTCAATTGATTGGATATTATCAGTAAAGAGCAAATCTATTTGGATGCCCAAAACCGATTCAGCCTCACTTACCTGAATTTGACCATCATCATTAAGATCAACATCATCCTCTGGTATTCCATCACCATCAAAATCTGCCACATTGTAATTAACTAAAACAAATCTAAATATTGGGTCTGGAATATTTACATCCTGCGCTTGGGAATAAGAAATTCCAAATATGAAAGCCACTAAACTTAAAAGACACTTTATTTTCATAATCGCCTATTCATAGGGACTCCCCCCTATTGACTGCTAATATATTCAAAATAGTCCAATAATTATTTTGTTAAAGTACTGTTAATTTTAAGTACCTTGCGTAACATAATACCATCCTTTAGACATATATTTGCATAAGAAATTAATGTGTCATGGAAACAACTCCAACCGAAAACCACAAAAACATCGCCGCGTTGATCCACATTTCAACCTTTACCAAGTACTTTTTCCCCTTAGCGAATTTCTTGGCGCCCCTGGTTTTGTGGAGTACCAACAAAGAAAAACCCTTTGTGGTAGAGCACGGCAGACAGGCCCTTAATTTTCAGCTAAGCATTCTTTTGTACAGTTTGGCCATCGGGATACTTTGCTTCCCTTTCTTTGTATTATTTGCTGCCGACTTTGTTTCCTTGATCGACGCCATCGACCGTCATTCAAACCACATAACCATGAATGATATCCAGAATCTATCTGGATTACTCATCTTGTTTTTCGTTGCCGTGGTTTTTTTGCTCGGACTTTTTGTTTTTGAGCTTTACGCAGTTATTTCGGCCACGGTTCATGCCAACAGAGGACTGCTATACCGCTATCCATTAAGTATTTCATTCATCAAATCATCATACCCCGAACCGGTCGGGGCCCAAAATCAATCAAAAAATGAGCACGTTAGTTAATATGTTGCTGGCAGCAGTGATGACCTTCCTTCATTTAGGCGAACTTCCCTCGGGAAAAGTTACCTACACTGGGTTGGAGGAAACCTGCGATCAGCAATGGCAACAGCTGAAACCTCAAAACTATGTTACCAAAGAGGAATTGTTGTTGCAATTAAATGAGAGAACCTTATGAAAATCGAAAACACCAAAGCGCAAATGCGAAAGGGCGTCCTAGAGTACTGCATCCTCTCCATCCTCAAAGATGGGGAAGCCTACACCAGCGACCTCCTAGAGACCCTGAAAGATGCAAAAATGCTGGTAGTTGAGGGTACGGTGTATCCCCTACTTACCCGACTTAAAAATGCGGGGCTGCTCAACTACCGTTGGGAAGAGTCTACCAGTGGCCCACCCCGTAAATATTACGGACTAACCGAAACTGGAAAATTATTTTTAAAGGAATTGAATACCACCTGGAGCGAGTTGCAAGAGGCGGTGCATAGAGTAACTACCGAAAAAACCACAAAATGAACAAGACAGTCAATATCAATCTAGCGGGAACTTTTTTCCACATCGATGAAGACGCTTTTGTAAAGCTTCAAAAATACCTCGATGCCATCAAGAAATCGCTCAGCGACCCCCAGGGAAGCGATGAGATTATCCGCGATATCGAAGCCCGGATTGCCGAACTCTTCTCCGAAAAATTAGAGCGAAGCACCCAGGTGGTCACCGTAAAGGAAGTGGATGAAGTGATTGCCGTAATGGGGCAGCCCGAAGACTATGCCGTGGATGAAGAGCTTTTTGAAGACACCCCAAAATCGCAAAAGCGAAGCAGGTCCGGACACAAACAATTGTTCCGTGACGTGGACAACAAATACATCTCGGGGGTTTCCTCCGGCTTGGGCCACTATTTGGGCATCGATGCCATCTGGATCCGATTGATTTGGGTATTCCTAACCTTGTTTTCGGGAGGAACAACCATCTTTATCTACATCCTATTTTGGATCTTGGTCCCTGCTGCGGAAACCACTTCGGACAAGCTAAAAATGACGGGGGAACCCATCAATATTTCGAACATTGAAAAAAAGTTCAAGGAAGGATATGAAAACGTCGCGGAAAAAGTAAAAAACGCCGACTTTGACAAATACGGGCAAAAGGTAAAAAGCACCACTTCGGGCTTTTTCGATACGCTAGGGCATATTCTTCTTACACTCTTTAAAGTATTTGTCAAATTTTTGGGAATCATTGTCATTATTGTCTCACTTAGTGTACTTGTGGGGCTGATCATTTGGCTTTTTGCCGCAGGGTCTATAGGCTTCTGGGGACATCATGAATTGATGGATTACTACCACATGGTCGATATCACCAACGCCCCGATATGGCTAATCTCGTTACTGTTTTTCTTTGCCGTAGGGATTCCATTCTTTGTATTGTTCATCCTTGGGCTTAAGCTATTGGTGAGCAACCTAAAATCCATTGGATTGGCGGCCAAGATTTCCCTTTTCGTGGTTTGGATTGCCTCCATTGTAGGACTGAGCGTCATTGGCTTTAACCAGTTTACGGAACGGGCTTACGAAGGTGAATCCTTTGTAGAGGAATCGCTTCCCATTCGAAACGGAGATACGCTTTCCATCAAAATGGTTTCCAACGAACGCTATGAGTACAATGCACACCGAAGAGGACGCTTGAATATTGAATACAATGAGAATGGCGACAAAATCATTTATTCTACCAATATACGCCTCATTGTGCGCGCTACGGAAGATTCCATTGGAAGGATTTTAATCAACAAAAAAGCACAGAGCCACGATTTTCTCAGTGCCAAATCCAGGGCCGAAGCCATCAACTACAGCTATGCGCTCGAAGAAAACAAACTGCTACTCGATGCCTACCTCACTACCGATATTGAAAATAAATACCGGGATCAAGAGGTGGAAGTCATCGTATACCTACCCATTGGCAGTATCTTGTATGCCGACTCCAATACCTATTCGTTCCACAGCAACGATTACTACCACAGGGACCTTTTGCACCATGGGGACGAATCGCATTACTTGTTGATCGAAGATGGAACCACACACTGCCTGGACTGCCCCGAAGAGGAGACCGAATCGTGGGAAGAGGATGTAAAAGCGGCCCATGATCCGGAAACAGTCATCGACACGCTTCATACCCTACAAAAAGATACTTTACAATAATCATCAATCAAAAACGAACATTATGAAAACCACAAAAACCACATTAATCTTGCTCCTTGCCATGGTTGCAACAAGTTGTCACTTTGATATCAACTTTGGGCAGGAAAATGGCAACGGCAATGTTGTTACCGAAGAACGCCCCGTCAAGGATTTTAGCGCAGTTCACGGCAGTGCCGGAGTAGACGTATATTTAACGGAAGGGGCTGAAAACAAAGTTGTAGTAGAAGCTGATGAAAACCTGTTGGACATCATCACCACTTCGGTAGAAGGAAATACTTTGGAAATTTCTACGGAAAAAAGCATTGGCCGCTCCAAATCGAAAAAAGTTCACGTTACTTACAAAAAACTGGAAAGCATTGAAGCCAGCAGTGGAGCCGATGTTATTGGAAATTCGGTAGTGAAAAGTGAAACCCTTTCATTAAAAAGTAGTAGCGGGGCCGATCTGGAAGTCGAAATCCTTGCCAAGGAACTTTATGCAAAAACCAGTAGTGGGGCCGATCTCCGGATTTCGGGAAAAGCAAACCGCTTGGTGGCCGATGCCTCCAGTGGCAGCGATCTTAAAGCACGGGAATTGGAAGTTATTTCCTGTAAAGCCGAAGCCAGTAGTGGGGCCGATATTGCCGTGAGTGTTAAAAGTGAAATAGAGGCCCGGGCTTCCAGTGGAGGAGATATTCAATACTTTGGGAACCCATCGGATGTATCCGTAAAGGATGGGGTTTCCGGAAGTGTACGGAAAATGTAATCAGCAACCTAACCAACCCTTAAGCCCGAGGTGGAGTCCATAGCACTTCGGGCTTTTCTTTTTCCTATGAAAAAAGCATTCTATACCTTATTTACCGTGTGCACCATGGGTGCCGCACAAGCGCAAATTGCTACCGATTCGGAACTTTACCAAACATTGAAAGCAAAGGACAGTGTATTGTTTGAGGAAGTCTTCAATAAGTGCCACTTCAACTTGTTGCACGACCTCATCGATCCCAATTTGGAATTTTTTCATGATCAGGGCGGTCTTCAAAACTACGATCAATTTGTAAAAGCAGTTAAGGAAAATATCTGCTCAAACCCAGAAGTAAAACCCATCCGCAAATTGGTGGAAGGTAGTTTAAGTGTTTTTCCTTTGTACGATGAAGGCAAACTGTATGGAGCCATTCAAATGGGTGTCCATGATTTTTATTTGCAACGACCCGAAATGCCCTTGCAATTTACTTCGGAGGCAAAATTTATCCATACTTGGTTATTGGAAGAAGGCACATGGAAACTTTACACGGTACTGAGTTTTGACCATGTTTCAAAAAAACAAGAACCAAAATACCGTTAAAAAATTACTTCTTCAACATTATGGCGCATTGAGTTAAGCTTCCACTTCCTCTTTACTTTCCACAGCGGCTAGGTACCGTTCGGCATCCAAGGCGGCCATACACCCAGTTCCAGCAGCGGTAACCGCTTGACGGTACTCCTTATCCTGAACATCCCCACTGGCAAAAACCCCAGGTTTGTTGGTTTTGGTAGATTTTCCTTTGGTAATTATGTAACCGGTATCGTCCATGTCGATCTGGCCTTTGAAGATTTCTGTATTGGGTTTATGCCCAATAGCCACGAAAAATCCGGTAATGGCAATTTCTTTTTTCTCGCCAGTTTCATTATTGATCATCCGAAGACCTTCGACCACTTGGTCACCCAACACTTCATCTACTTCTGTATGATACAGTACCTCCAAATTTTTGGTAGCACTGACACGGTGCTGCATGGCTTTGGAGGCACGCATTTCACCTTTTCGTACCAGCATGGTTACTTTGTTGCAAATATTGGCCAAGTAAGTTGCTTCTTCAGCAGCGGTATCACCACCTCCAACGATGGCCACATCCTGTCCCTTGTAAAAAAACCCATCACAAACAGCACAGGCAGAAACACCTCCTCCGCGCAAACGCTGCTCACTTGGAAGACCTAGGTACTTTGCCGTAGCCCCAGTAGCTATGATAATAGTTTCAGCTTCGAGATGCTTGGACTGGTCTACAGTAACCTTGTGAATACCGCCTTGTGCATCGCTCAATTCCACTGCGGTGACCATTCCTATTCGCACTTGTGTTCCAAATCGTTCTGCTTGTTGCTGTAGTTGAACCATCATGGTGGGGCCATCCACCCCATCAGGATATCCTGGAAAATTATCGACCTCTGTAGTGGTGGTCAACTGGCCACCTGGCTCCATTCCTGTATACATTATAGGTTTCAAATCGGCTCGAGCTGCATAAATAGCTGCAGTGTAACCCGCAGGGCCAGAACCTATAATCAAGCATTTAATGCGTTCAATCGTTTCGGGCATGGTGTATTAACTTCAAATTTTAATGGTATAAAAGTAGGAACTTTCAAAATAAACTTGCGGAAAAAGTTATTAAGAATTGTTATCAAAGCATTGTGGTTTCCAATGATTTCAGGTGCTTGAATCCGTGGCATGCACAAGCAAGTTAAAAACCCCAATTTTTTAATAGCATTCGCTTTTGAATCCTTTAGGAATCTTTCGTATCTTTTGATCAATCCTTTAGACCGATGCAACCAGTAAACTATTTTCAAATCCTCTGTGTGTTTTTTAGCCTAAGTTTCTGCACTTCCATCCATGCACAGACCTATTCCAACGACTACATCAAAAATCAAATAAGCCTCTATAAAACTGATGAACGTGGCCCATACCGTGACATTCGATGGTTTTGTGAAGATGGTAGCATACGCCAGCCCAAAGATCCTTGTCCAAATGCTATTGGTCCTGGGGTGCAACACGCTCGATATAAGGAAGTTGTTGAAAAAATTGGAGAGAAAGAACATGTTTTTTTGGGGCAAATCCTTGCCTATACCAGTAAAGAAGCGCTTTGGGACGAAAATTACCAACAATCCCGTCTCAAACAATACCAATTGGGAAAATACCTTTACAGTGTGGCCAATGGTTGGGTTTTGGAAAAAGCACAATACTATCGAGGAGCCATACAAGTTGAGGATGAAGAAGCTGCTGGGAAAGACTTTTTCAAATGGGTATTGGGAGATGACTCCAAAATACGGAGAAAATTCTTTTTGATCCGTGAATCCCTTAAAGACGTGCCACACTCTGGCGACAGTAACCTAGCCCAATTGATGCGAAGTCAATCCAAGACCATCAGCGATGAGCTTCCTCTTTTTATGGGCTTGCGCATCAAAATCCATGGACAGCCCGATGAAGGAGATATTGAAAAAGTAAAAGTTTTTCAACAGAAAAACCAATCCAAAATTTCCGGTTCAGTCTACAAACAAATTGACGATTTGATTGCTACCATGAACCAATTCTACAATCCCATAGACGGCTCCAAGATTGCCGAGAAAACTGACAAAGTCACTAATGCATCCCTTAAGCAAAACCTGGATAGTTTTCAAAAAAACACCGACTTTAAGGACCCTGCATCAGTTATCGAGAAAGGCGCCCAGCTTTTGTTGGAATTGCGTGAAAACCTTACTGCTGAAAAAAATGTATTGGGACGTTTGCAACTTTTGGACCGCTCATTGAAAGTGGAATCCTTGATATTCAAGGAGGCTCTGCGATGGGAGCCAAAAACATTGGAAGAACTCATTCAAAAAATCTATTACCTAGGGATGGCCAACGCCGGAACCGGAAGCATTGAACTTTGGGAATGGGAAACGATTGAGCCTGTATTAAGACCAAAAAAAAATGAAACTTTAAGTCTGGGGACGCTTACAGAACTCCTCGAAACAGCGCGTGGTGAAGTGGAATGGGGTGCTTCCATGGTAAAGGCCTTATATCTTGAAACGGTAAATCGCTATGACGGTTTTGAACCCAAAAGCCGTAATTTTATTGACGATCGCATTAGAGGGTCCCTATTATTGGCTCTTGGCAAAAGTGTTGCTGAATTGGGCCATTTTTTGACAAATGAGGCCCAGTTGAAAAATTCCCTGCTGGATTTTTCAAATACCACCTCCTTTAGGGGGCTTAATCCCGGTTATGCATTTGGAGAATTGGAAGTTGTGGAAGGTAATCCCGAATCGGTTGAAGTTGTTTCCAATAAAATATACATCTTCCAACGTCCTCCATCCGATTTGAAGCCCGTCGCCGGAATTGCAACTGTAGAGGAAGGAAACATGGTTTCGCATGTGCAACTGCTCGCTAGAAATTTAGGAATTCCAAACATGGCCCTATCTGCGGAAGATCTTAAAAGACTGAAGAAATTTGATGGCCAAAAGATTTTTTATGCCGTTTCCAATAAAGGAACCGTCATCATGAAGCTTGAAGCAGACATGACCTTAGAGGAGAAAAAACTTTTTGAGCGAAAAGAACGGAAAGAGGAAAAAATCGAAGTTCCCGTTCAAAAAATGCAATTGAACGTGACCCATGTACTCAATATGCGGGAAGTTGATGCCGCTTCGTCTGGAATCGTTTGTGGCCCCAAGGCAGCCAATTTGGGACAACTTAAAAAAATGTTTCCAGAACATGTAGTAGAGGGACTGGTCATCCCTTTTGGTATTTTCAGGAGCCACATGGACCAACCCATGCCTGGACAGGCTACTACCTATTGGGAATACCTTACCAAAGCCTTTGAAGAAGCCGATCAAAAGCGAAATTCTGGATCCGATGAAAGTGCTATCGAACTTTTCCTCTTGGAAAGACTTGCAGTACTCAGAGAGGCTATAAAAGACATGCCTCTCCGAACCGATTTCAAAAGTGAATTGGAGCATCGGTTTCAGGAAGTGTTCAAAGCTCCGATGGGGAAAGTTCCCGTATTTTTAAGAAGTGATACCAACATGGAAGATCTAAAGGATTTCACCGGGGCCGGATTAAACCTTACCCTTTTCAATGTTGTGGATTCAAATAAAATTTGGGAAGGCATTAAATCGGTTTGGGCATCGCCTTATTCAGATCGAAGTTTCAAGTGGCGGCAAAAGTACCTATCCAATCCTGAAAATGTATTTCCTTCCATCCTTATCATCCCAAGTGTGGATGTAGATTACAGTGGGGTCATGATTACAAAAGGAATTCGATCTGGAATCAATGAAGACATCACGGTAGCCTTTAGCAGAGGGGCCGGCGGAGCTGTGGACGGGCAAATTGCCGAAACCTATTTGATTCGAATGGACGAAAGCTACCAACTTTTGTCACCTGCCAGGGAGCCTTATTACAATTCCCTTCCATTGGAGGGAGGAACCCAGAAAAATGCCACCACTTTCGAGGAAGAGATTCTCAGCAAGCAAAATATCCACGATTTGTGTGAACTCGCTTCCCAAATCAGGGAAAAAATGGAGGCCATGAATGCCGAGTATGTTGGGGCTTATGATGTAGAATTGGGATTCAAGAAAGAAAAAATCTGGTTGTTTCAAATACGTCCTTTTGTGGAAAACAAAAAGGCCCTAAGTTCTGATTACTTGGAGGCCATTACTCCTACGGTTGAAAAGAATAAATTGATTTCTATAAAAAGCCCATTGTGATGAAAAAACACTTCTATCTTGTTGGTATTCTCTTTCTACTCACCTTTAGTATTGCTTTTGTTCCCTATCCTATTGACGGCTATGAATATTCTGGAATCAAACGATTGAAACGCCTCGAACTGATCAAAAAGGGAGAACTCAAGGATGCTACCCTCATTCCACCAGGTGCCATGAAGTCCATTGCGGATATTCAATTGAATCTTTTGGTTCGTGATTCGGACAGCGTTGGAATGTTTCTGGAAGTGGATGAAGCCTTTCAGAATAGCATTAATGGGCTTTTCAAGGGGTTGGATCGCAATTATTCGATTTCTGTATTGGACATCACCAATGAAGATACCTTACGGTACGCCGAGCGAAATCCGTTGGCAGGCTACCAACCGGGAAGTGTTGGGAAATTGGCAGTACTCACAGGACTTTTTACCCAGTTGGCTGCTATCTATCCAGACTCTTTTGAAGATCGAATCAATTTGTTGAAAGCCAAAAGGGTTATGTCTGGTCAATGGGGGCTTACCGATGAGCATACCGTCCCCATTTACGACATCGAAACCCAAAAGCTCGTAAAGAGACAAGTGATTGCCAGCGATGTGTTTTCCCTGTTTGAATGGGCCGATCACATGCTATCGGTCAGTAATAATGGTGCTGCAAGTATTGTGTGGCGGGAAGCCCTTTTAATGGCCGCTTTTAAGGATCACTATCCCGACTTAACCGCCGAAGAAGCCGAAGCCTATTTCAAAAATACACCACGTACCGAACTTACCGACTTGGCTATGGAAGTAGTGAATCAGCCCTTAAGGCAATTGGGAATTTCTCACGATGAATGGCGTTTGGGAAGTTTTTTTACCCAAGGAGCCAACAAATACGTTAGCGATAAAGGCGGCAGTATTGGGACTACTCGGGGACTAATGAAATATTTGGTACAATTGGAACAGGGAAAAGTGGTAGACCGCAATTCGAGCCTTGAAATAAAGCGGTTAATGTACATGACCGATAGGCGGATTCGCTATGCGCAATCGCCAGCACTAAAAGAAGCCGCAGTCTATTTCAAATCGGGCAGTTTGTACAAATGCGACCGAAGTAAAGGGGAAAGCTGTGGCAAGTACATGGGAAATGTACAGAACTACATGAACTCCGTCGCTATCGTGGAACATCCGGACAATACCTGCTACATCGTAGTTTTAATGAGTAATGTTTTGAGGAAAAACTCCGCAACAGACCATATGAATTTGGCCAGCAACATCGACAAAATCATTCGAAAGTAATCAGAGCGCTTGCAAGATACTCTCTGCGCGATGAGCAATTTTTTCATTTGGGTCATTGGAAATCCATTCCAATAGGGGGCGGAATTGTTCTGACCGCAATTGCTCTATGAGATAAAGCACTGCAAATTTCAGCTTGGCATCCTTGCGCCTTAATAACTGATGGTAACATTCCACTTCACTAAATACTTTAAGCTCCAAGGTTTTGATTTGATCCTCCGTGATGGTTTCTGTAATCATCGACTCGGCCAAGGGGATAAGTTGGCGCTTTAAGGGTGCGTTCAAAATATTATCCAAAAACTCGATGGCATGAATTCGCTGTTCCTCCCCTCCCATCAATATGGTATTTAATATGGGGTCAATATCCTGAGGTGGGTATTTAATACCCAGCAAACTGAAAATACGTTGCAGTTGCCTGTCCAAGCGTTGTTCCAATAAAGCCATCAATTGGTTTCGCGCTTCTTTTACCTGGAATTCACTTTCAAGTGTTGCCTTTTTATGCTGAAGTACAATCTGGGAATGAATTACAGAAAGGGTATTTTGATACAATTGACACTCGTCCAAAACCCTGTTAATAAGCAATCGATCTTGAATCATTAATTGGGGTTGTTTCCATTTGAGGCGTTTCAGGGCTTCAATGGCTTCCATTTTCACCGCGTGTTCGGTATCCTGGGTAAGTTTGAAAAGAGTGTCCATCGCTTTTTGGTTGGCAAAATGCTCGATAACCTCCACTGCTTGAACCGCTTCCTGAAGTTCGAGGGTTTCCGCCAAGATCCACGAATACAGGATATCGATCATGGGTTCGCCATACCCATGTAATCCGCTTATGGCTGCACTACGAGTATCCCTGGAAGTAAGGCTTTGGATAAGGACGTTTACAAAATCAACGTCCAAGGTAGCAGCAGCACTTTTGAGCGCGATGGTACGTACGGGGATAAATTCCGATTCCAAATAGTGTTTCAGGAAAGGATAAAAGCGTTCCAATTTGGCGTTGCCTATGGCCTGAAGAATCGCTTCAGTTTTATCCATTTTCTGTGAAGGATCAGTAAGGGTTGAAAGCACTTCGATTGCTTCTTGCACGGCATGGTTCAATTGGTATTCCTGTTGCAGGCGATAGTGATTTCTGAGTTCCAGCGACAAACCAATCAATGCTGCATTGGAAATGGTCAAATCCGAACTGTTAAGGTATTTGTCGAAAAGTGCTTGGGTATTCTGGGGGTAATGTTTCAGCAGGTATTGAAAAGCGGCGGTAGTCACTTCTTGATCGCTGTCGTGAATCAACAGTTCCATTTGCTCGCTTAGGTTTTCCGATCTCAAAAAATAAAGGTTTTCAATGGCCAGTGTCCTTACTTCTGGATCGATGTGCATCAAAAGGTTCTTGATCTGTAGAAAAAAGCGTTCATCTTTGGCGCTCAGGGTTTTTTGGAGCATGTAACTAATTTGTTCTTTATCGCCTTCCTCCAGGACTTTTTTCACGGTACCTATAATAGAGGTTATTGGAATTTCCGTTTTGCTGTTTTTGACTTTCTTGTACGAACTGGTTTCCAAAAGATTTTTGAAGGCCACAATGTATTCCCTTCTCAAGTAAAATATGAACACCAACCAAATCAGTATCAGCACAATGATAATCAAACTCACGTAGGTGGAGGCTATCTCCAACCCATTGATAAAGAATATGAGGATGAAGCCCGCTAAGCCCGTAGCAATACTATCTACCACTACATCCGTAAAGGTTTTGGTCCTTTTTTTGATTTCGATGGGAATGGGGATAGAGAGCAACTCGGTTGCCGCTTTGTTGATGGACTGTTTGAAGCTACCGTCCACAACCTTAATGAAAACCACTACCCATAGTTCGGGATAAAACAAGAGCACTGCCGAACCCATTAAAATGCCGACCGGAAGCCAAAGCAAAGATTTTCCCACTCCAAAGGTACCAACCACTTTTTGTGTAAAAAATAGCTGAATTAACAACGATACGGCACTCAAGGTGGAAAACCAAAACCCGAAAAAGGATGCTAGTTCCTCCGAATCCAAAAAATGCTTTGCCGCATAGTCACTGTATTGATAATCCACTAGTTTGGCCACCAAAACGCTAATTCCGATCACTAGGGCGATGTACGACAACAGCTTCGATTTTTGTATGAGTCGAAACGGTGATTTTTCTGTGGGCTCCGACCGCAATGCCTTCTGAAAAATGGTAAGGTGCGACACTTCCTTCCGCCAGATATACCTATTGATAGGGACACAACAAAAAAGCAATGCCGCGGCAATAAAGAACAAGCTTTCCGTTTGAATGAATTGCAATAAAAAGGATGTAAGATACCCTCCAAAAATACCTCCTGCTATGGCGCCAGCACCAATAAAACCAAACACCCGCTTTGCTTCCCGGGCATTGTAAACCAGATTCGCTAAAATCCAAAACTGGGAAGCGGTAAGCAAACCAAATAACGACACCCAGACATAGGGTACATACAGGACAAATCCCTTGGCATAGTGCATTTGAAACAGAAAACCAAACAATAACAAACTTGCCACCGAAAACCAAAGTGTCCTTTGAACTACTTTTATTAAAGAAAAACGCTCCAAGGCCCGATTGTAAAACAAGGAACCTAGAATAGCCATAAATGCAGTAACCACATATCCAAAGGGCAAAGCATCCGATCCCAACTCGGAAAGGAACAAAGAATTCACCGTGGGCTTTACTATAAGCAATGTGGTGATGAGCAAAAAAATTTGCAACTGCAATAGCAGGGTCTTCTTCAATTCATAAGGCTTGAGATCGAAGAGGTTGATAAAATATGTTCCAACAGTTTTGATAGGGAAATTTTGAGCTACCAATTTAAAAAATAAAAGGAGACCAAAAATCCCCTTTACTTAACGGAATGGTTACAGATTTTTTTCTAGTTGGCCGTAAAATACGTTTGTTTTTTTAAGATTTTCTCTACGGGCACAACCAAATCCCTAATGATTTGTTCGCCATTGGAATCATCAATCAATGCCACAAGGATGTACCGCCTGGTTGGATCCTCATCCCAAACCAAGATGGAGTCGGCATGATAGGTTTCCCAGGTTCCCGATTTCCGAAACAAACGTGCATGGGGAGCAATACGGTCTAGGGTGTTTACGAATTTATGATGCAATTCGGGGTTTTCAAAAATGTCTAGCATTTGTTTGGAACGCTTTTCATTTACTAGTTTTCCGTAGGAGAGTAGGTAAAAATAACGGCAAACTTGGGTTACAGAAGCGGCATGACTCAAATTTTTCAAAGGTTCGCGATGGGTTTCCCCTCCTTTTCCATAGCGTTTCCCAACCCATAGACCTCCCCCGTTACGCTTGTTATAAAAAAGGTATTTTGGGTCGGTCATTACCTTTTCAATTTTATCATACCCCAAACGATCTATCATTCGGGTAGAAGCCGCATTATCGGACTTACTAATCATCAATCTAAGGTCTTTTTTGATTTCAGGGGTCTCTTTTAATTGCCCTTTGTCCATAGCATCCATAGCCGTGAGTAGGATTGCAATTTTAGGCAGGCTTGCAGCATACATCATCTGGTTCCCATTAACCCGTGCAAATCGCACTTGTTGCGGATTGCTCAAATCTACAACCCCTACCGCCATTTTTTTCTGCAAAATTAGTCGCTTCCAATCTGGATGGGCCATTAACTCTGCTTCCAAACTCTTCTGAAAATCTTGATTCACAAGACTCGTAAGGGGTTTGGGAGATTTGTCTCCAATAGCAATAGGCAAGCTTTGCTGAGCCACACCAAGGATGATCCCAAAGAATAAGAAATAAATAACCAGTAATTTTTTCATTAATAGATTGGATTGTACTTGGGCAAAACTACGTAAAGCATTGATTGTAAATTGTTAAAACACTTAAAATTCAAAAATAATTTTTATCAATAAACGCAGGATATGAGTAACTATTTTTTTACGGAAGTGTTAAAATTTCAAAATTAAAATTAAAAAAAGTCGCTGCCCAGCAAAAACTGACAAAAATCATTTTGAGGCCTAGCCAAGCCATTTATTTTTACTTCATAATCAAGAGGATGCCGTGAACCAAAGTTTTATTCAAAAATACAATGTTCCAGGACCAAGGTATACCAGTTATCCTACCGTCCCTTATTGGGACAACTTTCAATTTTCCTTGAGGGGGTGGAAGGAAACTCTGAAACACAGCTATTTGGAAAGTAACACTAGCCAGGGCATCAGCTTGTACCTACACCTTCCCTTTTGCGAAAGCATGTGTACTTTTTGCGGATGCACCAAACGGATTACCCGCAACCATGAGGTGGAGCTACCGTATATAAAAGCGCTTTTGAAAGAATTGCAGTTGTATGTCAATCTTTTTGAAGAAAAGCCTGTCATCAAGGAATTGCACCTAGGCGGTGGAACCCCCACTTTTTTCTCTGCCGACCACTTGAAACTCTTGATGGAGGGAATTTTTAGGCGGGTAAAAAAACACGACGCCATGGTTATGAGTTTTGAGGGGCATCCCAACAACACTACAGAGGAACACCTTCAAACCTTATTCGACCTAGGATTTACCAAAGTAAGTTTTGGCATTCAGGATTACAATGAAGAAGTGCAAAGAGCCATACACCGTGTGCAACCCTTTCAAAATGTACAATGTGTTACGGAAACAGCGCGTAACCTGGGCTATAGTTCTATTGGACACGATATCATCTTTGGACTCCCCTTTCAAACCAAGGAACACATCCAAACCACCATCGAAAATACCTTGTTGCTAAAACCAGAACGCGTTGCGTTTTACAGCTACGCCCATGTGCCTTGGATGAAAGGCAATGGCCAACGAGGCTATAAGGAAGAAAACCTTCCTTCTCCCGAGGAAAAGCGGGCACAATACGAATTGGGCAAAAACCTACTACTTCAAGGAGGGTATGTGGAAATAGGTATGGATCATTTTGCATTACAGCAGGACGAACTTGCCAAAGCTGCGGAGCACAAGACCATACACCGCAATTTTATGGGGTACTCGCCTTCCAAAACGCAGGTAATGATTGGTTTGGGCGTGTCGGCTATCAGTGATAGTTGGTACAGCTTTGCGCAAAATGTAAAAGGGGTGGAAGAATACCTTCATTTATTGGAAAACAACATCCTTCCAGTATACCGCGGTCATTTGTTGACTGTAGAAGATTTGAAAATTCGAAAGCACATTTTGAACCTTATGTGCAAATTGGAGACTTCTTGGGAATTTGAAAAGGATTATTTGAACGAAATTCCCGAAATCCTCTTACAATTGATGGAAATGGAGGAGGACGGCCTGCTCGAATTGTCCTCAAAAAAAATAACTATAACGGAAAAGGGACGCCCTTTTGTAAGGAATATATGTATGGCTTTCGATCTTCGCCTTCAGCGAAACAAACCCGAAAGACCCTTATTTTCCATGACCGTTTAAACGTTTGGTTTTTTAGTTGAAGAAAAGCGGGCACTTCATGTATTTATGAAGGCCCGCTTTTTACTTGGAAAAAAACAAGTTTAACTTACACTTCGTTACTGTTATCCCCTTCTTTTTTGTTTCCGCTGTTCATAAAATAAATGAGGAATCCCACCAAAAGGACAACCACCAAGGCAAAAAGTCCGATCATAATTACACCGTTGCCCCAGTCTACTAAAGGTATTTTACTGAATATCATATCGTATCGTTTTATGGTTCGTTTTCGTTTTTGGTTTCTTCGAATGAAATGGAATGGCACTCATATTGAGCTTCGATGGATGCCTTTAGGGGTTTGGGGGAAAGGTAAGGAATCCCCAATCCCATGCCCCTCAAAATAAACAAGCTACCAACAATGATTACAAAGACCGGGATAGTCTTCCTTATTCTTTGCCGGGCATCACCCTTAAGGAAATTCCCCAAATATACCGCAGTGGTCATTAAAGGTATGGTTCCAAATCCAAAAGCCAGCATATAGAGCGTCCCATTAAATAACTCCCCAGTAGCCACCGCACCAAAAATGGCCATGTATACCAATCCGCAAGGCAAGAATCCATTCAAAAACCCAATGGCAAAAAAAGTATCTGGTGTGCGCTTTTTCAACTGTGCACCTAAACTGCTTTTCACTTTCCCAATCAAGCTATATAAGGGAGTTGTAATTTTAAATTTCGACAAAATGCGCTGTGGCAATACCACGGCCAAAATCATCAAAATACCAACGGCGACAGATAATTGTTGTTGGAAACCAAAGAGATAGAGACTTTTTCCAAGTAAACCAAATAGCAAACCCAAGAGTGCGTAAGTAAACAACCTACCCAAATGATACAAAGCAAGCTGTAGGAGTTTTTTGGAATTACTTTGTCGGTCCAAAGGTAATAAAAAGGCTATGGGGCCGCACATTCCAACGCAGTGGAAGCTTCCCAATAGCCCTAGTATAAATGCCGTTGCAATCATTTAATAGACCATGCCTTTCTTAAAGAGGAACGCTGTTCCATTCATGTTCCATGCTATGCTCATTTTCCAGTGTCCAGCCACCAAGTGATCCTTCGGAACCAACATGGTCCCATCTGTAATTTCCAACGGTAACTGAAAGTCCAGGTTTTTGTTGGAAGGCCGATACAGCTTCAAGGTACCTTCGGGATTCCCATGGGTCATTTCTTCTGGAAAATGAACAAGCCAGCCAGCTGCTGTTTTTTCAACCGTAATGGGTCCAGACAATTTTTTTAGGTGCTCTTCTGCGTCAATTTCAGTTTGGTAAACCAAATCCTCGGCATAGTAAGCTTCCGTCACCAAATCGTGGTCGTACTTCTTATCCGTCATCATGGTCACCACCATGAACATAATAAAGCCCATGAAGGCTACCATGCCTATCACAAGTCCTGTTCCCCAGTTAATTTTCATGAGTTTAGTTTTAAATTATTGATAACTCCTTGGTCCCAAAAAGGAGGTTTTTTCCGTTTCGATTAATTCATCGCCACTATAGACCCCTATCTTTACCTTATTTCGGTCACCGGACAATGCCGCTGCATCAATTTCAATGAACAGGGTTCCCTCGGCAATTCCCTGTTTCGGGACGGTAAAATGTTCGTTGCGGACCGTAGTTACGGTACCATCGTGGGAGATGACCTTAAAATGCACATCGGGAATGTCTTCCGTGGTTTTGTTCACCAATTTGTAGGTATACACATTGCTGATCATGTTCCCTTCTTTATGTTCGTATAGCTGACCAGGGAGTCTTAATATTCGGGCTTCCACATCGTTCCGCAAAAACAGCATCCCCGTGAAAACTCCCAAAAGGATAACTAATACAGCAGTGTATCCCTTTAGCCTTGCACTAAATTTAAAGGAATCTTTTTTCTCTATGTTATCCTCGCTGGCATAACGAATTAATCCTTTGGGAAGATGTACCGACTCCATGATGCTGTCGCACGCATCGATGCAGGCTGTGCAATTAACACATTCCAACTGCGTACCGTTACGGATGTCAATTCCCGTTGGGCACACATGCACACACTGAAAACAATCAATACAATCGCCTTTGCCTGAAGCTGGACGGTCTTCCTGTTTGTTGAATTTTGCACGGCCTTTTTCCTTTTCCCCTCGCTTGTGATCATAAGCCACCACAATGGATTTGTTGTCCAATAAAACTCCCTGCAACCTTCCATAAGGACAGGCAATGACACAGACTTGCTCGCGGAACCATGCGAAGATAAAATAGAAAACAGCAGTAAATATGAGCAACGAAATAAAAGTGGAAAGATTTTCCAAGGGTCCTTCGGTGACGTATTCCAACAGCTTATCGCTACCGATGAGGTACGCCAAAAAAATGTTGGCAATCAAAAAGGAAATAATGAAAAAAACGAACCACTTCAGGCTTTTTTTCCTTATTTTTTCAGCATTCCAAGGCTGTTTGCTCAATCGAATCTGCTTTCCGCGATCTCCTTCAATCCAGTATTCAATCCTTCGGAAAACCATTTCCATAAAGATGGTCTGAGGGCAAATCCATCCGCAGAACAACCTTCCAAAGGCCGCCGTAAAAAGGATGACAAACACCACTCCGATGATCATCATAATTACCACCAGATGAAAATCCTGTGGCCAAAATGGAAATCCAAATATATTGAAGCGGCGCTCGAGAACATTCAACAAAATGAATTGGTTGCCGTGGATTTTAATGAACGGCGACACAAAAAGAATGGCCAAAAGCAGATAACTTACTAACTTTCGGTATTCGTAAAACTTGCCCGAAGGTTTCTTGGGATAAATCCAAGAGCGCTTTCCTTCTTGGCTGATGGTAGCGATGCTATCGCGAAAAATTTCGTTTTCTGGAGTTTCCAAAACCTTTTAATTTAAGAGGAACCCCCTTTTTCAAGGGGGTTGTTCAATTAGTTCACCACAGTAAGGTCTACGGTGGTGGAATCAGTTACGGTTTCAGGTTGGTCGGTTGATTCGGTTGGAGTGGTTTCTGAGCTGGGATCTACCCAAAGGTCACCTTCAGGCGCTTTAGGCTCGGCGGGAGTTGTTCCTTGGAAGGTTAGGACATAGCTTGCTACTTGAGCTCTCTCCAAGGGGGAAAGTTCTGTCTTCCAAGCCACCATTCCTTTACCGTCACGGCCACCTTCCGAAATGGTATTGAACACATTTTTGATACCGCCTCCCAAAATCCAATAAGCATCGGTGAGGTTGGGGCCTATACCGCCTCCCCCATCTACTTTATGGCAGGCAATACAGTTGGTTTCAAAGATTAATTTACCCGCACTCAAATCGGATGCTTCGGTCAACACTTCAACAGTGTTCACATCCACAAGGTCTTTGGCTGTTTTCTTGTATTCTTCGATGGCCAAGCGGGCATCTTCCATCTCATTTTCAAACTCCTTGGCTTGTTTGGTTCCATCAAAAATGTGGTAACGTACCAAGTAAATTCCGGCAAAAACAATGGTAATATAGAACCCATAAAGCCACCAAGGCGGTAGTTTGTTATCCAATTCGCGGATGCCATCATAATTGTGGTCCAATACAATTTCGCCTTCTTCGGCCATGGGTTTTCCTCCAGCCAATTTTTTGTACCATCTTTTAAGTCCTGAAAACTGCTGGGCTTTTCTGGCATTTTCGGAGGCTTCGTACTTTAGTTGGGCCTCTTCTGAAAGCCCTCGGTACAAAATGCTCTTAAGGGTTTCGGCAATAATCTCTACGGCCACTGCAAATAGGAGTAGCATGGCCAATACACCCCAGATGATGGGGTATTTTTCGATGGCCATCTGATCGCCGGAATCTATAGTGAATTCCAACAATAAAAAGGCAATGACCATAAAACCTATTACACGTAAATAAGATGCTAATGTCTTCATACTTTGGGATTGTGGTTAGTATTATTATCTTCTTGATCCAACGGAATGTTGCTCACTTCACTGATGTAGTTCCTTTTGGCGGTAAATACCCACCAAAAGAGCAACAGGAAGAATACAAAAAATATAAGCAAGGAAATGATAGGATAGATTTGTACCCCGTCGATATTTTCCAAACTTCCTTTTACAAAATTCAACATAACTATGAGTGTTAGTTTGAAGAAACTTCTTCGTTGGACTTCACTTTGATATCGGTTCCCAATCGTTGCAAATAAGCTATAAGTGCTACGATTTCACGATTGCGCATGTCTACAAAGTTCTCACCATTCTGTTGGGCACTTTGCTTATCGGCTTCATAGGTTTTGGCAAAATCAGGATCGCTCAGTAAGTTCTGCTCAATTTTGATGCCCTGCTCATCCATCAATTTTTGCGCATTGGCAATGTCTTCTTCAGTATAAGGAACCCCTAGGGTAACCATGGCTTCCATTTTCTTTTCGGTCATCGATTTGTCCAATTCATTCTTGATGAGCCAAGTATACCTTGGCATAATAGAACCTTCAGATACGGTTTGTGGGTCCCACATGTGGTTAAAATGCCAGTTATCGTTATACTTGCCTCCTACCCTAAACAAATCGGGGCCCGTACGCTTACTGCCCCATAAGAATGGGTGATCGTATACGTATTCACCAGACTTGGAGTATTCGCCATAGCGTTCCACTTCGCTTCTGAAAGGACGAATCATCTGCGAGTGACAGGCATTACAACTTTCACGGATGTAAAGGTCCCTACCTTCCAATTCAAGGGGTGTGTAAGGTTTTACACTCGTAATCTTTGGCACATAATCGTCCACAATCAATGAAGGAATGATCTGCACCATACCTCCAATCAAGATGGCCACGGTTGCATAAATGGTAAGCTTAACCGGTCTTCTTTCAAGCCAAGTGTGGTATCCTTCCTTGGCGGTACGTTTTTTAGTAACACGTTGCAACGGAGCAGCCTCGGCCAATTCGTCGGTAACCTTGCTCCCCCTGCGGATGGTAGCCACAATATTATAAAGCAACATGATCATTCCAATAATGTACAAGCTACCTCCAATGGCTCGCATCCAGTACATAGGCAGGATTTCGTTGACGGTTTCCAGGAAGTTTCCATAAGTAAGGGTTCCATCTGGATTAAATTGTTTCCACATAAATGCCTGAACAAATCCGGCTACATACATAGGAAGCGCATACATAATGATTCCTAGGGTACCGATCCAAAAGTGTGCATTTGCCATACGCGTAGACCACAAACTGGTTTTAAACAATTTGGGTACCAACCAATACACCATTCCGAAGGTCAAGAAACCGTTCCATGCAAGCGCTCCAACGTGTACGTGTGCAATGATCCAATCGGTAAAGTGTGCAATGGCATTTACATTTTTCAACGAAAGCATAGGACCCTCAAAAGTAGCCATACCATATCCAGTAATGGCCACCACCATAAATTTCAGCACAGGACTGGTACGCACTTTGTCCCAAGCGCCACGCAGGGTAAGTAAGCCGTTAATCATACCTCCCCAAGATGGGGCAATCAGCATAACAGAAAAGGTAACTCCTAAGCTTTGGGCCCAGTCGGGTAATGCAGAATACAATAAGTGGTGCGGTCCTGCCCAGATATAGATGAATATCAACGACCAAAAGTGGACGATGGAAAGTTTATAGGAATACACGGGTCGATTGGCCGCCTTGGGAACAAAATAGTACATGAGTCCCAAAAACGGGGTCGTAAGGAAAAATGCTACAGCATTGTGCCCATACCACCATTGTACCAAAGCATCCTGAACCCCAGCATAGGCCGAATAGCTTTTCAGGAAGCTCACAGGCAACTCCATACTGTTCACAATGTGCAGTACTGCAACCGTAACGAAGGTGGCAATGTAAAACCAAATAGCCACATACAAATGGCGTTGTCGGCGTTTTAGAATGGTCCCGATCATGTTAGCGCCAAAAGCCACCCAAACCAATGCAATCGCAATATCGATGGGCCATTCCAATTCGGCATATTCCTTGGAAGTGGTAATACCCAAAGGAAGGGTAATGGCTGCTGAAACTATAATGAGCTGCCAACCCCAAAAGTTTACCTTACTCAAAAAGTTACTCCACATCCTTGCTTTCAACAGTCGTTGCAGCGAATAATAGACTCCCGCAAAGATGGCGTTACCCACAAAGGCAAAAATTACCGCATTGGTGTGCAAGGGTCGCAAACGACCAAAGCTTAACCAAGAGACTCCTTCCGTAAGATTTGGAAACAAAAACATGAAGGCCAGCAGTAGCCCCACACTCATCCCTACAATACCCCATACCAGGGTCGCATAGAGGAAATTTTTAACGATCTTGTTATCGTAATAAAACTTTTCTACTTCCATAATTAATTGTTATCGTTTTTTGGTTTAGTTTCTTCTGAAGGCTCCCCCTTCACCAACTCGTCCTCAAACAACATGCGCACGGAGGGGGTATAAGTATCGTCATATTGCCCTTTTTTAACGGAGATGATAAATACAATGAAAAAAAGTACGGCTACGGTTACACTGATGGCAAGAAGCATGTAAATAATGGTCATACTTTTGAATTAAGCTGTAAAATTAGACGGCTACACTATTTGAAAATATGATATTAATCAGTTTCATTCATTTTATTTTTTTTGAACCAACCGCTTTCCAATCGCATAGGTTGCGAGCGTTGTAAATGCCACAATACTTATAGAACTCAATGGCATCAAAATTGCAGCAATTACAGGCGATAGGCTTCCTGAAACGGCAAAACCAATCCCTATCAAATTGTACAAAAGTGAAAATACAAAGCTCCATTTAATGACTTGAATCCCCCTTTTGGAACTTTCAAAAAAAGCTGGTAGGTCTTTGAAGCGCTTAGCATCCAAAATACCATCGCAAGCAGGAGAAAACACATTAATGTTTTCCGAAACCACAATTCCTACATCACTCTGGGCCAAAGCCCCAGCATCATTAAGCCCGTCCCCAACCATCATTACTTTTCGGCCTTGCTTTTGTAATGACTTGATGAACTGTAGTTTATCGTCCGGTTTTTGTTCAAAAAAGAGTTGGGCATTTGAAGGGAGGATCATTTCCAACCGATTTTTTTCACCATCGTTATCTCCCGATAAAATGACCAAGTCTTTATCTTTTCCCAATTTCCTGAAGACATCCATCAGCCCTTCCCGATACGTATTTTGAAATACATAACGCCCTTTATAGCCCTCATTACTGCTTACATATACCGAGGTTCTATTTGCTTCTTGCTCCAAAAGGTCTGCCTTTACAAATGAGGCCGCTCCAATTTTAAGGTGTTGCTGGTTGTGGGATGCCAAGATCCCTTTTCCGGTAATTTCTTCAAAAGTATCCAGGGTCGTAATGTTATTTTTTTTCAACAAATCGTACAGCGCCCTGCTTAAGGGATGGTTGGAAGCACGGAGCGAACTGGTTAGGATTGCCGACTCTTCCTCCGAAAGCGGAACGCCCTCATAGCTAATTTCGCTTTTTTGATGGGTGGTAATGGTTCCTGTTTTATCAAAGACCACCATATCCACCTGGGCCATTTGTTCAATGATGTAGGCCTCCTTCAAATACAGTTGGTGTTTGCCAAAGATGCGCAACAAATTGCCCAGGGTAAAAGGCGAAGCCAGGGCCAAAGCACAAGGACAAGCCACAATGAGCACCGCCGTAAATACTTGAAATGCCTTGGAAGGATCCACAAATACCCAAAAGAGTGTTGCCAACAAGGACAATGAAAGTACCCCCAAAGTAAAATGCTTGCTAATCTTATCAGTTAATGACTGAAACAAGTGCTGTTTATTAACAGCGAATACTTCGTTGCTCCAAAGCTGTGTTAAGTAACTTTGTGCGACTCCCTTAACGGCCTCCACTTCAATAAGCCCCCCTTCCTGCCTTCCACCGGCAAATAATTTATCCCCAGAGTCTTTGTGTACTGGGATGGCTTCCCCAGTAACAAAACTATAATCGATGAAGGCTTCTCCCTTCAGCAGAATGGCGTCTACTGGAAGTAACTCCTTGTTGCGGATCAACAACCGGTCCCCGGGATGAATTTCATAGACCGGAACCTGTTCCTCCACACGGTCCCTAACACGGGTGACTGCAATGGGGAAATACGATTTGTAATCGCGTTCAAACGATAGGTAGGCATAGGTTTTCTGCTGAAAAAATTTGCCCAGCAAAAGAAAAAATACCAGCCCGGTCAAACTATCGAAAAAACCGGTACCCCAATCCATGCTAATTTCAAGGGTACTTCGAAGAAACAGGACAATGATTCCCAAAGCAATGGGCACATCTATATTGAGTATTTTGGAACGAAGCCCTTTGTAGGCCGAAATAAAATAATCCTTTGCCGAGTAGCACACTACTGGCACTGAGTAGGCAAACATGAGCCATCGGAACACATGCTTAAAGCGATCCAGCCAGAATTCCTGCACCTGGAAGTATTCGGGAAAGGACAAGAACATGACGTTCCCAAAAGCAAAACCTGCAATTCCCAACTGGTAAATAAGGGTTCGGTTGATTTTTCGTTTTTTACCTTCTGCATTGTCCAACGAAATGTATGGTTCATACCCCAATTTGGATAAAAGGATCACCAAGTCCTTCAGCGTAAGTTCGTTGGCAGCAAACGTGATACGGACGGTTTTTTTGGGAAAATCCACTTGGGAGGTCCGCACCCCCGAATTTAGTTTTTGAAGGTTTTCCAATACCCAAATACACGAGCTACAGTGAATGGAAGGTATTAGGAACGATACAATCTGGGTGCTGCCATCGTTGAACTCCAAAAGCTTTTCAACAATGGAGGCATGTTCCAGAAAATCAAATTTACCTTGAATATCCTGAGGGGATATCCCGGGTGTTTTTTCTAATTCGTAATAGTAGGAAAGGTCGTTTTCATTTAAGATGTCGTAAACAGTCACACACCCATTGCAGCAAAAACTTTTGCCGTCGTGTTTTAATTCCTGTTCGTTACAAGGATCACCGCAGTGGTAACAATGCTCCATGGGGGTTTAATAAATGAAAGCACAAAGTTGGATGCTTAAATATAAGGAAACTATGACATTTGTCACTAGGGAGGAACGGAATAATGACCCACATCATTTAAAATATTCGTGCTTGTACGTACCTTTATGCTTCAACTCAATGCCTTATGAAACGGATCCTTCTTCCCACAGATTTTTCGGAAAATTCCAAAAATGCCATTCGTTATGCCTTGGAACTCTTTAAAGGGGTTCCTTGCTCCTTTTTTGTGCTGAATGTGCAAAAACCTTCAGAATACCTTACGGAAGATATCTTAACAGAACCTACTTCCGGAACTATTTACAATGCCATTGCCATGGATAACAAAAAACAATTGGAAGCATTGGTAGTCGAGCTTTCGGAAACCAGTGCTTCCGAGCCTTTTTCGTTTGAAGGGCTGTTTGATTTCGATAATTTGGCCGATGCCATGCAGCAGGCCATCAATGCCAAAAGCATCGAACTGGTAGTTATGGGAACCAATGGGGCCACCGATGCCGAGGAGGTCATTTTCGGAAGCAATACCCTGCAGGTCATCCGTAATGTGCAATGCCCCATCCTAGCCATTCCAGAAGGGTACCATTTTGAATCCCTCTCAAAAATACTGTTTACCTACAAAGGGGAAGATCATTTCCATCCACAGGCATTTCAGCCGCTGCATTCCATCATCAATGGCCGGAAGGTTTCCCTGGAGGTTTTGTGCATGGGCCATCATGAATCCCTGCCTGGAGTTGATGCCTTGGAAGTCTTTTCCGAAATTACCTATCATTACATGGAAGGAATGGGTACCGCCGAAGCGGTAAATGCCTATGAGCAGCTATTGCCTGTTCAGATGCATGTTGTTTTCATGAAACCTAAATCGCTTTTCCAAAGGATTTTTTCGGGCAGTGAATTGTCTAAGATCAGCTACCAAAGCCGGATTCCCCTTTTGGTGCTTAAATAATCTATTCCTTCAGGAGGATACGCTGTTTCTTTAACTCCTTCAGCAAGGTAGTGATGTAGCTTTGAATGGCCGCCTCAGGCGATTGGGTTTCGGTAAGGTCGATATGGGCCTTCCAACGCAGTTCCCTTTGTTTATCGGGGCAAATGCAATACACCAAAGCTTCTGCGTGATACACCGTATAGGTCTCCCATTGGCTGGTCTTATAGGCATCCTGATGCTGAAAGTAATAGTCCTTAAAATTGGAGGCATCCTTGAAATTTCCACTGTGTTGTTCTGTAAGGGTTACTTTATCTTGTGAACCAGTGACTTGGGAAACGACAATTGCATCAAACCCAGCGTTCAACAACTGCATTTCGATTTGGTCCAACGCAGTGGTGTCTAAAGTAGTCTTGGCAAATACCTCTTCAAAAAAATCAATGCTTCGAACGGCATCGACCTCTTTTTGCTCTAGCGACTGTGCGAGCCGTTCTTCAAAGAGCTTGCGCAGCCCCTCGTCGGGGGTCATTCCAACAATCAACACTTTTTGTGCTTCAAACGAATGGTATTCTGGATTAGACCATTGGTACACCACTTTGGAAGGGGCACAAGCATTCAAAAGCAGTAAAACGAAAAGTACAGCAATCTTTTTCATGGTAAAAGGGCAGCGATTTCTCGCTGCCCCAACTTGCGTTATGAAATTTTAATCCTCTTTTTAATGGGTTCTTTGGAAACATCCAATTTCATAAGGTTTAACTTAAGGATCCCGTGTTCGTAATGCGCCTTAATGGCTTTGTCGGGATTCACGGTGCTTGGCAATTGGATTTTTCGTTCGAACTCGTCATATGAGAATTCTTTACGGGTATAACCTTCGGCATTTTCATCCACAAATTCTTTGGTTTTGTGGGCCCAAACCCGAAGTAAATCTTTTTCCAGGGAGATTTCGATCTCATCTTTGGAAAATCCTGGAATGGCCAGCTCGATGTCGAAGTGATCTTCACTTTCTTTAACATTCATTGCTGGTAAGTTCATTGGACGATTGAAGAAATCGTCATCGAGAAATGCGTTGGTTTCGAACCAAGAAGGCAAACCACTCTCGATAAGTGGGAACCTTCTGTTGACTTTTGTGAGTGTCATGATACATGATTTTTTAGGTTCCACAAATAAGTAGGTGAAGGTACAGCGCAAAGCCAAAAAAAAATATGACAAATATCAGTTTTTGAAGCAATTTATGCTATTAAACCAAAACATCGAAAGTTTCGAACAAGGTGGGTATGTGGACGTTCCATCCATGGGTTTGTTCAATTTTGGATCGTAGGGCATCCAAGGCGGTCGGTTCACCATGCACCAAGAAAACATGCTCGGGGATATTCTTGATATCATACAGCCAATGAAGCAAGTCTCCTTGGTCGCCATGAGCCGATAAACTTTCCAAATGATGCACTTGCGCTTTGACCGTACAATACTTTCCAAAAAATTTCACCTCATGGGTGCCCTCCAATAATTGACGCCCTCGGGTCCCTTCGGCCTGAAAGCCCACCAAAACAATTTGGGTAGTTGGCTTGCCAATCAATTGTTTGAGGTACGTAAGGACACGGCCTCCAGAAACCATCCCACTACCTGCAATCACCACTTTAGGTCGCGGGTCATCAATGGTTTCCCAAGTTTCCTTGTAGGAAGAAACAATTTGCATGTGCTTTTGAATGGCGCGTATATGATGACCTTCCAGTCGGTGCCATTCTGGACACTGTTCAAAAACCTGTGTGACATCATTTCCCATGGGGCTGTCCACAAATATGGGAATGTTTGGGATGGCATTTTCTTGGTACAATTGATACAATAAAAACATCAGCATCTGAAGTCGTTCCACCGCAAAGGAGGGAATGATCAATGTACCCCTTTGGTGAATGACTTCATGAATTCTTTCTGCAAAAAAGCTTGCCGCGTCCTCTTTAGGGTGTAGTTTGTTGCCATAGGTGCTTTCCAAGAAGAGGTAATCGGCCCAACGAGGGCGTTCTGGCGGATACAACAGTAAATCTTCCTGCCTTCCCACATCCCCTGAAAAAACAAAAGTCTTTTCAAAAATTTCCAATTCGATGAAGGTGGCCCCCAAAATATGCCCATTGTAACGAAAGCGGCAACGGATATTGGGTGTTAGACCCAGCCAAGAATCTTTTTCACAACTATTGAAATGCAATAGTGTAGCTTCGGCCTGTTCCATGGAAAAAAAAGGGAGCGCAGGTTTGTGGGTTGAATATCCTTCTTGGTTGGCCTTTTCAGCCTCCTCTTCATGAATCTTTGCACTGTCGCGCAAAATGATTTCAGCTATTTGCAAGGTAGGTGCGGTACCCCATATTTCCCCAGTGAAACCTTGTTGAAGCAATCGCGGCAAGTAGCCTGTATGGTCCAAATGCCCATGGGTAAGCAACACCCAATCAATTTTTGATACGTCTACCGGTAAAGCTTCCCAGTTGTGCAGCCGTAGCGCTTTCAGTCCCTGAAAAACACCGCAATCCACCATCAAGTTGCCCTCGGGAGTTTCCAATAAGTATTTTGAACCCGTTACGGTTCCGGAGGCACCCAAAAAGTGAATGGTTACTTTCTTCATCTTAGTATCGATTGGCAAGCATCTTCATTTCGTTCATGATGCGATCTTTTCGTTGTTCCGAAATCCCCAAGTGATCCAAATAGAAATGCTTTTGCAGCAATTGACGACACAGTACCACATCCCGTTCCAATAAAAACCCTTTTTCCCTTTCGCTCATCAAGGTCGAAACGGTAATGGGATACAGCCCCAAACGATCGATACGGTCTTTCAAACTATTTCCCTTTGGAAAATCCCAGCTTAATAAGAAGAGCCCTACGCAGGTTCCAAACGCCACTGCGTCCTGCGTAAATTGGGTATTGGTTACCACCCAACCCTCGTTGGGCGAGTTCCCCGATGGATCATTTAAAATATCCATGTAACGGGAATGGATGTACAGTGGAACCTTAACGTCGCATTTTCGCGACGGATCTCCGTGGAATTTACATTCGGCCACAATGTATTGCCCATTCTTTTTGGCAACCACATCTACTTCATGAGAAACGCATTTTCCTTGAAAGTACTGCCCTACGGCCACTTCGTAACCCGAATATTCCAACAAGGCCGCCACAAAACGTTCAAAGGGAAATCCGGTAGGGCCCAACTCGTAAATCGCCTTTTTGAGTTTGTACTTTGAAGCAAAAATAGATTTTCGCTTTTTTAACATCGCAAAAGCCCTATTGTAAATTTCCTGGGTGGAAATGCCTTGATAGAGTTCGTCCCTTACCCTATCGAGAATTTCTTGAATGGTCTTTTGATCTGCCCCACTCCGCTGCAAGGATTTTCGAAGTTTGGGCAATGAAAATTTGACTCTCTGTCCGGAAGCCTTCTGAATTTCCATCAGGTTTTTCATTTCTTAGCTGCCATGGTCGTGTAGCGCAAGCACGGGAACTTTGGCATGCATCCCCAATTCCTTCACCATGGGTGTTCTAAACAAGTTGGTAAAAAATGTATGCTTCTTATTAACAAAAGCAATCATGCCACTATCCCTGCTTTGTGCAAAAACTTCGACCGCTTCATTGAGATTTTTGTTATCCAGGGAATGGAAGCTGTATTCCAACCCTTCAAAACAACTTTCCAGCAACTCCTTATAGTTTTGTTGTTCTTCATCCAGAGCCGATTCCCTCACTAGGTGCACGATACGGATGGGCGCCTCAACCAATTGGGCTATGGCTACCAATGCGTGCATTTCTTGCATTTTGAAATGCGTCTTGAACCCTGTAGGAAATACAATTTCATTAATGGGCTGGAAAATGGTGTTTGGGGGTATCGCTAATACTGGACAGTTCCGTATTTTTTCCATCACCAGTACCGTATTGCTTCCAAATACCACATTCAAGGCATCGGCCGCACCTTTTGTACCCATCACAATCAAATCGATGTCCTTTAACTCGACGATGTCTTTGAGGGCATCTATCAAATTGTTTTGCTGGGAAAGGGTTGCAAAGGAGTGCCTGTCGGATTCATCCCTAAACGACAGCTGGGTTAAGATTTTTTCAAGTCCTTTTTCCGAATTTTCCTTGAGTTTATCGAAGAGGTTTCCATCCAATTGTGGCACCATGATATTGTCGGTAGCATAATCGGTAAGGCTATAGACGTTCAAAATGTAAAATTCACACGGAACCTTTTCGAACAAATCCACGGCGTACGCGATGGCATCATACGCATTTCTGGAAAAGTCGGTTGGGATGAGGATTTTCTTTTTCATTACGAGGATTTTGTATGATTATCTGGGTAAATTTTGTAGAACCAAGAATGGGATTTGGCTGCCAAGGCTCATTTTTTCAATTTTGGACGTATGCAGTACGTGCTCCAAATACGAATGGCGCGAGTTGACCATGACCAGGAAATCGACTGGTGTTTTTTCCATAAAATCATGGATGGCCCAAGTAACGTCATCCTCCTTCAATTGTATTTCTTCGCATTGGTTTTCCTCCAAACAGGAGACCAAAAACTGCTTATTATCTTCTTGCCTGAAAGAACGCTTGTCAAATTTTGAAACGTAAAGCAAGGTAATCTTTGTCGTAAAATTTTTGGCCAAGGTACTAAGCAATTTCAACTCCCTTCTCTTATAGGGCACCAAATA
>DJVA01000023.1 GCA_002440705.1 Flavobacteriaceae bacterium UBA6268
CAAGATCAACATCATCGATACCCCTGGCCACGCCGATTTTGGAGGTGAAGTAGAGCGGGTCTTGAACATGGCCGATGGGGTGCTCTTGTTGGTAGATGCTTTTGAAGGCCCCATGCCCCAAACGCGGTTTGTGTTGCAAAAAGCGCTCTCCCTTGGGAAAAAACCTTGTGTGGTCATTAACAAAGTGGACAAGGAAAATTGTACCCCCGAAGAGGTTCATGAAGCGGTATTTGATTTGATGTTCGAATTGGGAGCAGAGGAGTGGCAGTTGGATTTCCCCACCGTTTATGGTTCGGCAAAACACAACTGGATGAGCGACGATTGGAAGCATCCAACCCAGTCCATCGAACCCCTTTTGGATATGGTTTTGGAACACATCCCTTCACCCATAACCAAAGAAGGAAACCTGCAAATGCTCATTACCTCTTTGGACTATTCTTCGTTCACCGGTCGAATTGCCATTGGGCGTTTGGCAAGAGGAGTTATGAAGGAAAACATGCCTATTTCTTTAGTGAAAAGAAATGGAACCATCCAAAAATCCCGCATCAAGGAAGTACATGTTTTTGAAGGCTTGGGAAGGAAAAAAGTTTCGGAAGTACATGCCGGGGATTTATGTGCTTTGGTAGGTTTGGAAGGCTTTGAGATTGGCGATACCATTGCCGATGCCGAAAACCCCGAGGCATTGCAAACCATTGCCATTGACGAACCCACCATGAGCATGCTATTTGCCATCAACGATTCTCCATTTTTTGGTAAAGATGGCAAGTTTGTAACCTCACGCCATATTAAGGAACGTTTGCAGCGGGAATTGGAAAAAAACTTGGCTTTGCGGGTAGAAGAAACCGACAGTGCCGATAAGTTTATGGTGTATGGACGGGGCGTGTTGCACCTTTCCGTTTTGATTGAAACCATGCGAAGGGAAGGCTACGAACTTCAAATTGGACAGCCCCAAGTGATTATTAAGGAAATTAACGGTGTTCAACACGAACCGGTAGAGGAATTAACCATCGACCTTCCAGAGGATCTAAGTGGACGTGCGATCGATATGGTGACTCTACGAAAAGGGGAAATGCACAGTATGGATGCTAAGGGCGATCGCATGGTGTGCAAATTCATCATTCCCTCGAGGGGGATTATTGGATTGCGAAACCAATTGTTAACCGCAACGGCAGGGGAAGCCATCATGACCCATCGCTTTTTGGAATATCAACCCCTTAAGGGTACCATTCCCGGGCGTTTGAATGGAAGTTTGGTTTCCATGGAAAATGGAACCGCCATTCCGTATTCCATCGACAAATTGCAGGAACGCGGAAAGTTTTTCATCGATCCGGGAGAGGATATTTACGAAGGGCAGGTCATTGGAGAGAATTCGCGTCAGGACGACATGGTGGTTAATGTCACCAAAACCAAGAAATTGACGAACGTTAGGGCTTCGGGATCGGACGATAAGGCGCGTATTGTTCCAGCCATTAAATTCTCCTTGGAAGAAGCGTTGGAATACATCCAAAAGGATGAATACGTGGAAGTAACCCCAAATTATCTGCGCTTGCGTAAGATTTTATTGAAGGAAGTAGACCGAAAACGACTAAAACTTTAGGCAATTAACTCCTAAAACTGGTTGTTTTTTAGTTACTTTGTTACGGTTTTGTAAAATAAATGTTAGCATGCGCTTTTTTTTGATGATTCACCTGTACTTCGATCCTGGACTTGGGGCAATGATTGTTCAAGCCATAGTGGCTGCTGCCGCTGGGGTTTTGTTGTTTTCTAAAAATGTAATGTACAAGGTTAAAGCCTTTTTTGGATTGACCAAAAAGGCTGATGACACCTACGATTCCATAGACATTGAAGAGGACGAAACCCAAGAGCATGATTCAAAAAAATAAAGCACATCAAGCTTCTTTTAGGGACCCTTCTGGTTACGTTTTTAAGGATGGCGACACACTCCGTAGGTGCATTCAGCCCATTTATTTCAAACAGTATCGGCAATTAAAATCTTCTGGATTTTTCGAACAACTCATCAAAAAAGGATTGCTGATTCCTCACGAAGAAACTACTGTTTCAGAAGAAGAAATTGTCATTACCCCTGAACAAATTCCGTTCATTACACAACCTTACGAGTGGTCTTTTGAGCAATACAAACATGCGGCTCTATTAACACTGCAAATTCATAAATACGCACTTTCCAAAGGGTTTATATTGAAAGATGCCTCTGTGTACAATGTAACCTTCCATTGGGGAAAACCAATTTTTTTGGATACCCTCTCGTTCGATATTTATGAAGAAGGAACTCCTTGGAGAGCCTACAAACAGTTCATCATGCATTTCTTTGGCCCTTTGGTACTGGCCAAATACCATGGGACTGAAGTGTTTAAGATGATGCAAACCCATATTGACGGAATCCCAGTAAAATTGATTGCATCGCTACTTCCTAGAAAATCGAAATGGAACTCCACTTTGTTTACCAACATCCATCTTCTGGCTAAAATGGAACAAAAACACAGTGAAGATTATGAGGTGAAGACTCGAGTGGCGAAACTTTCAAAAAAATCCCAACAGAACATACTCGAAAATCTTTTTGACTTCATCAAAAACCTGAAGCTAAATGAGACCACCGAATGGGGAAATTACTATACCAAAACCAATTATGACGCCTCTGCATTTGATAAAAAAAAACAGATGGTACATACATGGGTAACAGCGCTTGCACCCCAGCGTTTAGTCGACATTGGCGGCAATGATGGGACCTTTGCCAGAACGGTCCTAAAAGATGTTTCGCATGTGATGGTTTCGGATATCGATAGTGCTGCTGTGGAACAAAACTATCTTGAATCGCGAAGGAATGGGGAAACCAATATGGTCCCTTTTGTATGTGACGTCCTTCAGCCTGCACCGGGTATAGGTTTCAATAATACTGAAAGGGATTCGCTTATCAATCGCTTAAAAGAATATGCCCCCGATGTTACCCTAGCATTGGCCCTTATCCATCATATCACACTCTCGGGAAACGTTCCTTTTGAAAAATCAGCCGAATTCTTTGCGAGTTTTTCCAAGTATTTGATTTTAGAATTTCCCAAAAGGGGAGACTCTTGGGTCGATTCACTATTAAAACGGAAACGGGAATTCATCCACCATTTTGATTTTTACAATGTAGAAAACTTTGAACAGGGCTACACCGCCTATTTTGACGTGCACAAAAAGGAAACCGTTCCGGGCACAAACAGGATTCTCTATCTATTGAAAAGAAAATAATTAATTGGTTTTGCTTTTGGAGAACAAGCTGCAACAACCGTTTTCAAAATCCCAAAAATTCAAGGTAGCTCTTGCCTCGGGATGGTATCCATTGTTGCATTATTACAATGGAAATTTCGACATTTCCGACTCTTGGGTTCAATTGGGCTTCATGTTGGCTGTCTTCATTTTATTACCAATACTGTCTATATTTATAGCCCCAATTTTAATTAAATTCATAAAGGTTCCTATTTTACAGGAGCGTTACCCGGCGATTGTTAACTTTCTTTACTTTTTTGGACTACTAGCTTTTTTCATTCTTCATTTCAAAAAAAAAGCTACAGCTCTGGTAGTGGTGTTGGCATTTGTTCTTGGGTTTTGGCTATATAATTACCTTAAAAAAATTGTTTTGCTCCAGTTCCTTCTGGCTTTCATGAGTTTGGTTTTGTTGGTTCCCAAACTTTACTTCATGTTCAATTATGACTCGGATTGGACTCATGTGGAGACGTCACTATTGGAAACTAAATTCGTAAAAACACCCAATATCTACTTAATTCAGCCGGATGGTTATGCCAATCGGGAAGCCTTGGGAGCGCCCCCCTATTCCTTCGATAACTCTGATTTCGAACGGTGGTTAAGCCAAAAGGGTTTTGTGTCCTATGATGGCTTCAGGAGTAATTATTACTCCACCCTCACTTCCAATGCGTCCATGTTTGCCATGAAGCACCATTACTACCAAAACACCTATCCCGGAAACCTAAAAACCTATGGTTCCCAAGCGGTTATTGTTGGACAAAACAACGTTTTGTCTATTTTAAAGGGCAATGGTTATTCCTCGCATTTGATTACTGATAATTCCTTCTTTTTGACCAATAGAAAGCTCGAGGCCTTCGATGATTGCAATATCCCTCAAGAAAGGGTGCTTCTTTACGATACGGGTGGTATTTATGGGATTGATATCGTAACCGATTTCCAAAAAATCATCGAAAAGCAAACAGGCAATAATTTTTATTTCATCGAGAAAACGCTTCCCAGCCATATCATGTATACGAATGCAGCATCAGAGGGTATTGAATTGGAGCGAGAACATTACCTCGAAAGATTGCAAGAGGCTAACGTATGGATTTCCGAGTTGGTGAAAATCATTGAAGCGCATGATGAAAACCCTCTAATCATCCTTGCCGCGGATCACGGGGGTTTTGTTGGTTTAAAATCTGTGAAGGAAGTCGAAACCAAAAAATTAAATACTGCTGAGGCGAAGTCTGTTTTTGAAAGTATGCTGAGCATCAAATGGCCTTATGGTGACGTGCCCAATAACCTGGATCTGAAAAGTACCGTTAATTTGTTCAGAAATGTTTTTTCGTATCTAAGCGAAGAACCAGAACTTTTGAAAAAACAGGAAATCAATACGAGTTATTTGCCACTTTATGAAGGGCTTTCTGCAAAATATTATCAAGTTTTGGATAATGGTTTTAACTTTGGTTACAAACCCTTAAAAGACCCTAATCCATAGCCGATGTCGAAATTATCCGATTTTTTGAAAAGCGAAAGGCAGTATCCTATTCTTTATGGATTGGCTGCTGGGCTCTATCCGGTGCTGTTTTATTTTTCGAATAACTATTCCTTAATTAATTCGGTAAGCCACTTTTGGTATTTCCTAATCGTATTTCTTTTGATCCCCATGGTGGGATTTTATGTAGCTAATCAAGTTTTCAAGCTTCCCAAATTGCAGAAATGGAAAAAGTATGTACTCCCTTTCCTGGGCGTATTTGTGTTTTTGTTCCTTTTGAAAATGTGCCTTTTTGGCGGACTCCAGAAAAAAATCATTGTTTTGATTATTGTGGTTTCAGGACTTACGAGCTATTTCTTGAACAAACATTTCAAAAAACTGCTAGTGTTTCAACTGTTGTTGGCAGCCACAGGGCTTTATACAGCGTCCAACACCCTGATAAGTCAGATGAACTTTACAGACCAATGGCAACACCTCGACGACGGGATATTGGAAGTTGATTTAAAACTTACCCCCAATTTCTACCTGATACAACCCGATGGCTATGTAAATTTCAGTGAACTTGGACGGGGCTACTATCAATTCCCCGATTCCACGATGAAGAACTTTCTTCGAGAAAAGGGCTTTGTCAATTATCCCAATTTTCGATCCAACTATGCATCAACCCTTTCGACCAACAGTTCTTTGTTTTCAATGGCCCATCATTACTATAATAAAGGGTTTAGTTTCAGTGAAGCATTGAATGCAAGAAATGTGATAATGGGGAACAATAACGTACTTAAAATTTTGAAGCGGAATGGGTATACCACACATTTTATTTCGGAGCACTCTTATTTAATGCTCAATCGACCTAAAATTGCTTACGATGATTGTAATTTCAGTTTAAAAGAGATCGGTTATATGTCCAGAGGCTTTGGCCATTTAAAAAATGTGATGGATTCTTTGGTGCCACAAATGCAAAGAATGGAGGATACCCCCAATTTCTTTTTTATTGAGTTTTTCAATCCTGGGCACATAGAAGGAAGAAAAGAAAACTCTGAAGGCGCGGAACAGGAAAGGGCCCTATGGTTGGAGAGCTTGGAAAGGGGCAATGTAAAATTGGAGGAATTAGTAACTACTATCATGGAATATGATGATGACCCCATGATTGTGATTATGGGCGATCATGGCGGGTTTGTTGGGTTCAACTGCACCAACGAAATTTATCAAAAAACACAAGATAGAGACCTTATTTATTCAATCTATAGCAGCCAATTGTCCATTAAATGGCCCAAGGGTTTTATCCCTAAACACCAAGAAGCTATTAAAACCCCAGTTAACCTGTTCAGAATTTTGTTTTCTGAATTAAGTGGTGAAGAAAAATATTTGGATACCTTACAGCGAAACGAAAGTTACGTCATCATAAGTCAAGGAGCCCCAAAAGGTGTCTATCAATACATCGATGAAGAGGGTAACGTTGTTTTTAAAAAAAAGTAGCAATTATGAAAGTAAGGTTATCGGCTTGGTTTTAATGCCGATGGAACCGGTCTTTGGAGATTAGGTATGCATCAATACACTGAATTTGTTCAGAAAAATATTTTTTACATCCTCAATCAAAAGGATTTGCTGCAATACAAAAAGCTAAATTCTAGAAATACTCATTTGTTTGGAGGCTTTTGGGACTTATCTAAGAGAGTGGGTACTACCGGAAATTTGGCTGTAGGCATATCCCAAAATCCTGATGGAGCTTTGTAAAAGGAACCGAATGAAAGGAAAGTTGTGGAAATGTGGACAACTTTTCAGGGGTGTCAAAATTCCATCCATCCTATTTTCACTATTTTAGTGGAAATTTTAAAGTGCGATGATCCGGATCTTTCAAGAAAATAGATCTGGGCCGGTTTTTTCCCATGATCCAATCCATTCTAAAGGCAATATCCTGGAAACCTATTTTTTGGGGATTGGCAACAGGTGTATACCCCTTGTTTTTTTACTATACCCATAATTTTTCCCTTATCAATTCATGGAAACATTTGGGGTTTTTTATCGGACTTTTTTTGTTGCTACCCATGGCTTTGTTTGGATTGGCGAACTGGTTGATGACAAATCGCCGGATTTCCTCAATAAAACAAATGGAGGTCTTTACTTTTTTGAGCACTTTTACTTTTTTGGTGTTTCTTGAGGTTTGTCTTTTCGCTGGGATACAATGGATTTTGCTGGTATTTTCCTTTATTTTGGCCATGGCGTTTGCAAAATTTGCAGCTTCTCACTTTGGCAAATTGATTGTTTTCCAGTGGTTATTGGCATTTGTGGCCTTGTTTGGACTGGTACCAAGAATCATTTCCCAACTCAATTATTCGCAGGAATGGATTCTTCAGCCCGACAACATCGAAAGTGTGGTATTTAAAAAAACTCCCAATGTATACTATATTGAACCTGATGGATATGCCAATTTTTCTGAAATGGAAAGGGGGTATTACCAATTAGATAATGAAAAGTTCAAAACTTTTTTGGAAGAGGAAGGATTTGCAGTCTATGAACATTTTCGCAGTAATTATACTGCCACCTTGGAATCCAATAGTGCTACCTTCGCAATGAAACACCATTATTACAATTTTGGCTTCGATTTTTCCGAAATCACAAATGCGAGGGAAGTGATAGTTTCAAAAAACCCGGTTTTGGATATTTTCAAGAGAAATGGCTACAAGACACACTTTTTTACAGAAGTTTCATATTTATTGGCCAACTTTCCCAAAATGGGATACGATGTTTGTAATTTCGATTATGATGAGGTGTCCCTGGTATCTAAGGGATTTGATTTGAAGAAGGATGTTTTTTCGGCACTTAAGGAATATTTTGAAAAAGATGCTGGTAAACCAAAATTCTTTTTCATTGAAATTATGAGTCCTGGGCATGTTGAATCTAAAAAAAATGCTACCCTAGGGGCAAAACTGGAAAAGGAAAAGTACATTGAAAAGCTGAAGATTTCAAATAGAAAACTAACCCAAATGGTTCAATTTATAACGAATCACGATCCTGAAGCACTTGTTGTAATCATGGCAGACCACGGCGGCTATTTGGGCTTTGATTATATGTTGCAGATTAGGGACAAACAAGACGACCGCGATTTGGTCTACTCGGCTTTTAGCGCACTGCTAGCAATTAAGTGGCCCGAAGAAAGCATTAAGGAAAGTTCGCTAGATTTTAGGTCTTCTGTTAATGCTTTTCGTTTACTTTTCAGCTATTTGGGAGACAATAAAAAATATTTGGAACACTTACAGGAAGATGCTAGTTATTCCATTATAAAAAACGGGGCTGTTAAAGGCATCTATAAATTAATCGATGAAAATGACCAAGTTGTTTTTGATAAGGTTGATTGATAAAGTTAACATGGCTCATAAAAGGCCAAGAATATTATATTGCACACAAAATGGGAGTCTGGCCAAATAAATTTGACCCTTATTGAAAAAAAATAAATGAAATTTACAATTACCAGATATAACGCATCCCACCACGAAATATGGGATAATTTTGTTTCCCGAGCCAAGAATGCCACATTTTTGTTCAACCGTAACTTTATGGATTATCACGCTCATCGGTTTGAGGATTACTCGCTGATGGTCTATAAGGGTTCCAAACTTTTTGCCCTACTTCCTGCCCACAAAATGAAGCACAGCCTCTGTTCTCACAATGGACTCACCTATGGAGGCCTCGTACTTTCCGAACAGGCTAAATTGTTGGAAGTCTATGAAGCTTTTAAAACACTGCTGGAATTTCTTGATGAAGCAGGTTTTCAGAAAATGGAACTTAAGATAATTCCTACCTTTTACAATACCTCGCCAAGCGACGAATTGGCTTTTTTACTCTACAAAGCTAATGCCCACCTAATGAAACGTGAGGTTTTGATGGTGATCGATTACCAAAACCAGTTGCCTTTCCAGAAAAATAGAAGGGAAGGACTCAACAAGGCGAAACGCAATGGCCTGGAATTGCGTGTGGACGAAAATTATGAAGGTTTTTGGAACGAAGTGTTGATCCCCAATTTAGCTTCAAAACATCAAGTAGCTCCTGTTCATTCATTAGCGGAAATTCAATTATTGGCCGCCCGATTTCCCGAAAATATCAAACAGGTTTCGGTATACAAGGAGGGAAAAATTGTTGCCGGAACAACCGTATTTTTAACTAAAACCACAGTGCACCCCCAATATGTGTCCGGAAATAGGGATAAGAACGCTGACGGCAGTCTGGATTTAGCATACGATTTTGCCATTAATCATTTCAAGCAAGGGAGGCGTTATTTTGATTTTAATATCTCCAGTGAAGAGAATGGCACAGTCCTCAACCAAGGGTTGATTTTTTGGAAGGAAACCTGTGGAGCAAGGACTTTTGTGGCCGATAACTACAGCGTGGTGCCCCATTCTTATAAGCAATTAAATCTCATTTTAAAGTGATTCCTTTTTTAAACCTCCGCAAAATAAATGCCCGTTTTGAAAATGACTTCAAAAACCGATTTGAGGAATTTTTGAATTCCGGACAATACATCCTTGGAAATGGAGTCGCATCATTTGAAACGCGTTTTGCAGCGTATTGCGGCGTAAATTACTGTGTAGGTACGGGCAATGGACTGGATGCTTTGCGATTAATCCTAGAGGCCTATAAGGTCCTTGGAAAACTTAAGGAAGAGGATGAGATTTTGGTGGCTTCCAATACATTCATTGCTACCATCCTGGCCATCAAACAGGCTGGAATGAAACCCGTCCTGGTTGAGGCTGATGCGTCCAGCTATAATTTTAATATCGAAGCACTAAAAAATGCCATTACTCCAAAATCGAAGGCTGTGATGCCTGTTCACCTTTATGGGCAGATAGCTCCCATGGATCCCATTGCGTCCATTGCTTCACAACACCATTTGTTGGTAATAGAAGATGCTGCCCAAGCACACGGTGCGGTTTGGTTTAATGGGAACAAAGCAGGTAGTTTGGGACATGCGGCAGCATTTAGTTTTTACCCTACAAAAAACCTTGGGGCCTTGGGGGATGCTGGGGCGGTGACGACCAACGACCCTGCCCTTGTTTCAGTGGTTAGAAAGTTAACAAATTATGGAACCGCCACTAAATATGTAAATGATTTGTTGGGCTTTAACTCGAGGTTGGATGAAGTTCAAGCGATTTTTTTGACCGAAAAACTATCGCTTCTGGATGCGGATAATCACACAAGAAGAGCCATTGCAAAAAGGTACCTTTCCGAAATAAATAACCCAAAGCTACAGCTGCCAAACTGGGAAGGAGGAGAGGATCATGTGTTCCATCTTTTTGTGGTGCGGGTAGCATCTAGGGGCCGTTTTATAGACTACTTGAAGCAGCATGAGGTTGGGTGCTTGATTCATTATCCCATTGCGCCCCACAAGCAAAAGGCCTTGGAAGAATTTTCAAAATTTCACTATCCTGTAACCGAGCAAATTCACAATGAAGTAGTAAGTTTGCCTATGAGCCCAGTGATGACGGATGCAGAGGTGTCTGAAGTGATTGCAGTCGTAAACCAATACTAATTGAAGCTACCAAAGTTTATTAGGGAAAACTTGCTTTTAAAGATGACCTCTTTGAATGCGTTGGTCATTCTTATAAGACTCATTATTTCTTTTTTCATTACGAGGGAAATTACTGGGATTGTTACCAAAGGGCAGTATGCTCAAATTGGGAATTTCCGGAATTTGATCGTTCAGTTAACTTCTTTGACTTCCCTTGGTATTTTTAACGGGATCGTAAAGTACGTAGCCGAACACAAAAAAGATGAAGACCAACTCCAAAAGCTGTTTTCCACTGCAACAGTATTTACCGTGATTGGTTCTATCCTATCCTTTTTTGCCTTGTATTTTGGAGCCGATTATTTTGCGGAAAAATACCTGGGGGATCCCAACGATGCCTATTTGATTAAAATTACCGCAGTGGCAATTCCGTTTATAAGTATTCAAAGGGTTTTCAATGGTGTTATTAATGGACTTTCCCAATACAAAGCTTTTTCCAAGGTCGAATTGATAGCCTACCTTTTTTCTTCAGCCCTCACCCTTTGGTTCCTTTATTGGAAACAGTTTGACGGGGTAATCATCTCTATTGCCATGGCTCCGATCATCCAGGTTATTGTTATGCTCTTTATCATGATTCGGGTTTTTAAGGAGTATGTACAATTCCATCGCCTGCAATGGAAAGCTCCATTGGCAAAAAGTCTTCTTGCCTTTACCATCATGTCTTTTGTTTCGACCATTTTGGTTCAAGAAATCGAGGTTTGGATCCGAAATACCATCGAGTACAAATTGGGAGCTGATGATGCTGGGATATGGACAGGACTCATGGCTTTTTCCAAAAACTACATGGTTTTCCTCAACGCTATTATGACGCTTTACGTACTCCCCAAGTTTGCAGGAATTCACCATCGAGCAGGTTTTATGAACGAACTCGGGACCATCTATAAAACCCTTTTACCCTTGTTCGGAGCAGGAATGCTCTTGGTATATTTTCTTCGTTATTTTTTAATCGATATACAGTTTAAGGGCGATTACAGTGCCATGGCCCCACTCTTTAAATGGCAGTTGCTTGGGGATTTCATCCGATTGGGCTCTGTAATCTTGGCCTCACAATTTCTAGCCAAGAAAATGGTGTACAATTTTATTTTTACGGAAGTATTGTCCTTGGCCTTATTTTACGGATTTTCGGTAATTTTCATAAAATGGTATGGGGTTGAGGGAGTAACCATGGCGCATTTTGTTCGCTACATTGTTTATTTCGCAGTGGTATATGTCTTAATTTTGAGGTATTTCAAAAAACAAAAAAACAACAATCAAAATGCTGAAAAAGTGTAATCTAAATATCGATGGAATCCCCTACGGATTTGAGGTTGAGGGTGATTTTTTTTGGGGCGAAGACCAACTACTGTTCCAAACTGAAAACAACGTCATATCAAAAACTACCTGGAAACAAGAAGGATTTGGTATCGTTGAAGCGTTTACGCCACAGGAATTTAGCGCTTTGCGCAACTCGGTTGAAAAAAACATCATCAAAGCGCTTCAACATCAAGGAATCCATGTGCCTGAAAGTGGATTCAACCTAGAGGATTACCACCAATTTGTTAACGATGATGCCGATCATTTTAAGGTTATTTCCATCACGCGAAACTTGGTAAATGAGGATTTCGATTTTGACATCGAATTGTTGGTCGATCGTTTTTCTAAAGCGGTTGGTTATCCATTAACATCTTGGGTAGAGGAATTGCAACGTACCCACATACAGTTGCGCATCAACCGGCCGCATAGTTTGGATATAAACCCACCCCACAAGGACGGTTACTTGAGTGTTTGGGAAGACATTGTGAATGTTTGGATTCCTATTGCGGGCTGTAATGAAAATACGTCACTTCCTGTAGCTTCCGGAAGCCATCTTTGGAATGAAAAAGAAATTTACAGAACCCAAGGCAAAGGGGCCAAAATTAATGGAAATGTCTACAACGTACCGTGCATTTTAACTACTAAAAGTGGGCAACTGAACATGATAAGGCCCAATCCGAAAGAAGGGGAAGCATTGCTGTTTACACCGTTTTTGATTCATGGGGCAGCCGTGAACTTAAGTGACCAAACCCGGGTTTCCATGGAGCTTCGTTTTCCGAGGAAAAAAGGTTAGTTTCCTTTCGTCCATTTTTCAAAATACAACTGGGCACAGTTCACATAATGGTGGTGCTGTTCAATAAATTGTCGGGCATTTCGTGAAATTTCCTGCATTTTTTCGGGGTGCGAAAGCAACCATTCCAACTTCGAGGCTATCGCTTTTGCATCCGGAAGTGCATTAATGGCTACAGTATCTTCTCCCAGGCCATAATATTCCAGCCATTCTTTTTCGGCCCCCGTAAAAACAATTTTACCTTTAGCCATAGCTTCCAAGGCATTAAACCCTTGATCGTACGCAAAAACTTGATCCAGTAGGATGTGCGCATCATCAAAAAGTTGGATGTAGGTATCATAAGGAACGCTTTCAACGGTTCTTATGGTAATTTTATCTGAATACTTTTGATTTAATAGTTCCAAGGCTTCTTCAAATAAATAATTGCCTTTTTTAAAATAATTTTCCCGATTGATTCCATGGAAAATAATCAAATTTCCCTCCATTAGTACAGGAAGGTATTTCAGGACGTCTGTATTGATGGGGTTGGGTACCATACCCAAGTATTTGGGATGGCCTATTAAAGGGATGTGGTAGTCCAGATCGGAAGCAATAACCCCCTTGATGTTTTTAAAGACATAAGCGTGGAGCTCTTCAAAATCCTTTCTAAGGTATTTAACAATCGACAGGTAATTGTTCTTGTTTTTTTTGCCCTCAAAGTAGGGAGTTAAGATGGAATATCTGAACCTTTTTTCCCAAGCATATTTTACACTTAAATGATCTAAACCGCAGGAAAGCAAAAAGACTTTGGAATTGTGCTGAAAGAGATAATCGAGTAATTTCTTTTCGGTTTTTGGGAGAGTTGAAAAAGTACACTCATTGATTAATTGAACAATATCGTAGTCCCTAAGAAGGTGTTTGTATTTAAAAAATTGCCGCTGAATGTCCAACGAGTAGAGGTCAACCTTTAAAAAACGATTTGTAAACTTGTTGAGCCAAAGGGATCCTCCTTTTTTGAACCGAACCTTAAAATTGAGATCGACCTTGCGCTTTTTGAAACCGTCGCCCAAGCCTACCACAAAAACCTCATGTCCCAATTGCACCAACCCTTCCTTTAAGGTTTTGTGTGAAGAATTATACTCGCCAACTAGGAGGATTTTCATCGAATTATCATAATTTTAAAACTTCATTGAATGTTGGTGCAAAGTACACAAAAAAAAATTTGCCTGATAAGCATTTCCCTTGCTATGGGAGGTGCAGAACGGTCCTGTGCCTTGCTCTCGCAAATGTTGTCGAAAAGCGGGCATCAAGTGTCGCTGGTGGTTCTCAACAATGTAATTGTACATGACTATGATGCCGAACTCTTTAATCTTGGGCTCTATAAGGATGGAAATGATCGTTTTTTGAAACGGCTGAAACGTTTTCGTAAGCTAAGAAACTATTTAAAAAAGAAGCGGTTCGATTTTATCATTGACCATCGCCCCAAAAACAACCTCTTCAAGGAATCTTTTTATCGGTGCTACCTATATCGAGGCTTTAAAGTCATTAATGTGTACCATACTTCAAATAAGAAGATGGTTTTGACGCAATTTCCATGGCTTTTTAGTACGTTCTTAACCAACAACCATGCGAATGTAGCCGTTTCAAATTATGTAAAGGAACACTTGCTGGATGTTTATAAGTTGCCCAATACCGTAACGATCCATAATCCCTACGTCGAAAATTGGCCAACCAATGAAAGCTTTCCGGAGCTCCTAAAAAATAAGAGTTACATTCTTACTTACGGACGAATTGTAGATTTGGTCAAGGATTTTTCATTTTTACTTCGGGCGTTCAATACCTCGAAGGTTTGGGAAAGCGAGGTCTATTTGGTGATTATGGGAGAAGGTCCCGACAGGCAATTTTTGGAAACGTATTCCGAAAGTCTGCCCTGTTCAAAATACGTTCACTTCCTCCCTTTCAGCAAGAACCCAAAACCCATCGTAATGCAATCCGTATGCATTGCCTTAACCAGTAAATTTGAAGGATTCCCAATGGTGCTCCCAGAAGCGTTATCACTGGGCATTCCTGTAGTTTCCCTCGACATAGTCTCGGGTCCCAATGAGATCATTCGCAATGGATCTAATGGCTTGTTGGTTGAAAAAAGAAATGAAGAAATGTTTGCGGAAGCTTTAAAAAAGATGATCTTTGATGAAGGTTTTTTGCAAAAGTGCAGGGATAATGCCAAGGAATCCGTTGAAGCATTTTCGCCCAGCGCCATCACAAGAAAATGGAATAAGCTTTTAAGCGAATGAAGGATATTGATATAGAACAATCAAGAATCATTGAAATTCCCAGGATTATTGCCGACGATGGTCGGGGCAACCTTTCTGTGATTGAAAAAGATATCATTCCCTATCCAATCAAAAGGGTTTATTACCTCTACGACGTTCCAAGTGATACCAAACGGGGTGGGCATGCCCATAAAGAACTTCAGCAATTTCTCATTGCCTTGAGCGGCAGTTTTGATGTGGTTTTGGACGATGGGCATCACAAAAAGCGATATCACTTAAACCGTCCTTATAGAGGGTTGTATATCCCCAACGGGCTATGGAGGGTGCTTGAAAATTTTTCGGCAGGGGCCGTATGCCTGTCATTGGTAAGCGATGTTTACAAGGAAAGCGATTACGTGCGCAGTTACGACGATTTTAAATTATTTAAACAAGGTTAGTCGGACATTAAGGGCTTCCATCCCTTTTTTAAACTTCCACAATAATCGCAAAAACCAAGCAGGCATCCCCAATGTAAATCGTTGTTTCAATAGCAGGTTGTTGGGGTCAATCTTGGAGGCGTAGCGTTTGAAAGAGTCAAAATCTCCTGCCATTTTATGCTGTAGGGCCATGGAAAACCTATTGCTATCTAAATACTTTTTCAGAAATGGAACCTCTGGGCAATAGGGTTCGTAAACATCTACGTTGATGTAGTTCCTCTTGAGGGTCGGCGTATGGGAAATCCTATTGCTTCCATCCAAATTATGTGTTGCCGAAATAATGGTAGAAAAAGCTAATGGTGAAGCCAAAGCGGCCCGGATCCATAAATCGGTATCTTCTCCTGCGCCATGGGTAATTTTGGGGTCAAAGCCCTTCAATTCTTGAAAAAAATCCTTCCTGAAACAAACCGCCGAAGTCCAGGCCAAAGCATCGGTTAGGCTATATTCAAAATAATTGGCTACCAAACCGGTCCAATTCTTTGGTTTTTTCATGATAGGAGATAGCATGGGGGTGGTAAAGTTTTGGTGATGCCTTTTTGCATAAGCAGTGGCAAACCACCGCGCATCCTTGAATTGTTGGGTAAGGTTGTTTAGATTTTCCAAATGGTGGGGGTGCCAATTATCGTCGGCATCCAAAAAAGCGACAAAGGCTCCCAATGCTTTTTGCACCCCAAAATTACGGGTCAGGGCTACCCCTTCATTTTCTTTAGAAAAGAATCGAATTCTGGGGTCCGTGAAATTGGCCACCGCTTTCTTGCTGTTGTCGGTAGATCCGTCGTCTACAACAATGGCTTCAAAATCATCAAAACCTTGCTCTAGCAAACTTTTAAGAGTGCTCGCAATATCGTTTTCTTTGTTGTAGAGCGGAATGATTACTGAAAACTTAGGCATCGTTCTTTTCTTTTAACAAGGAGAAATGGTACAAACGGTACAAATCAAAAACTTTTAAATTGGGATTGTTGGAATACAAATTCTTTTCGATACTTTTCATAAACCATTTCATGCAGATCATAAAAATTCCCAAAAGCCTGAAGTTCTTAAGACGCTTGTAGAGTTTTTGGATGGGGCGAAAATCGTCTGGCAAATCAAGTTTCGATTCAAAACGAATGCTGGTTTCCAGGGATTCGATGGATTTTCGGATAAATGTTTCCGAGTTTTCGAGGCCTAAATGGAACACGGGATTGTCTATGTGTATTACCTTGATTCCATTTTGATAGATGAAATACGAAACAATGTTGTCCAATCCATACACATTCTCCGAGACTAAATTGATAGTTGAAAAAGTTGCTTTTTGTATCATCAAATTTCCAGAAACGATAAAATAGGGGCGTTTGTAGCGTTCTCGCACGTTTTTAGCTTCTCGGGACATGCCATACTTCCATCGTAAAACCTCTTCAATAACTGGTTTTTCTGAATGGTAGGTTACCCCACCAAAAAGAATTGGGGCTTCTTGCACCCCATCCAAAGCAAACCTTTGGATGAAATCTGGGTATTTTGGCATCACGTCCGCATCCAAAAAAAGCAGCCATGGATACACAGCCATATCGGCAAGGAGTCCCCTCGATTTGGTCCTCCCTAAATTTAATTGGTTTTTGATGACCCGACAATTGGGAAGTTGTTCCATCATTTCATATTGATCGAGAAAAGCAGGATTATCTGAGGCATCGTCCAAGACAATAATTTCGAAGGGATAGCATACCTTTTGGCATTGCGCATGAATATTCTCCACCAAGGGCGCTACCAGAGTATTGTATGTAGGGATGAGTACGGACAACATGGTGTGAGAATAGCAAAAATAAGTGTTTGGTTGCACTTATCTTTTATATTTAAACTAATTTAGTGGTATTAATTTAAAAACCATGGAAAGGAAAGCGATTGCGGACTTGATTCTGAAAAGACTCCAAGAGGAAAAAGAACGGTTAAAGCAGCAATTTGCCGAATCCCATAGTGGCATTGGCCATTTATACATCGATAATCTGCTTCCGGAAACCTTAGCACATGCCATCCATGAGGCATTTCCCAAAAAGGAGCAAATGGTTCGTAAAAAAACCCTCAGGGAATACAAGTATATTGCCGCCCAGATGGATCAGTATGACCCATTGTTGGAAGAAGCCATCTATGCATTTCAGGACAAAAGAATTGTGGTGCTAGTTGGTGAAATTTGTGGGATTGAGGGCCTGGAACCGGACGAAAACCTTTATGCTGGTGGCATTTCGTTGATGGCAAAGGATAATTATTTGAACCCTCATCTCGACAATTCCCACGACAAGGACCGAGACCGCTGGAGGATACTTAATTTGTTATTTTATGTAACCCCCAATTGGCAAGATGCAAATGGTGGACACTTGGAAGTTTGGCCAGAAGGTTTGGACCATCCGCAAGTAACGATTCACAGTAGGTTCAACCGCTTAGCTATAATGGCAACACATAACGCTTCGTGGCATAGTGTTAGCCCTGTTGTTGGTGAGGGCGACCGTTGTTGTGTGTCCAATTACTATTTTTCCAAAAGACCCTTGCGACAAGACGATAGCTTTCATGTAACGAGCTTCAGGGCACGACCAGGAAATAAATTCAAGGATTTTGTGTTGGATTCGGATACAAAATTAAGAATGATTTTGCGTAAAGTATTTAGAAAAGGCATTCGGGAAAACCCCCACCAATACAAAAAAGACCAGTAACGGTATGAAGCTTGTTATCCTCAGTTTCCTCCTGGGCTGTTATGTCTATCAAGCTCAGGCACAATCTGATGAGATTTGGTTTTACATACTGGCCAAGGATACTCTTACCATTCCTTTCAACCATGAAAATAAGTTAGCTGAGTATGTAGGGAATGACCCTATATTGGAGCGAATTTTCGATTCCAAAGAAATCATCCAATTCAAAAAAACCTACGTAGTAAACCAGCTAGGTTCTCGGGAAACGACCTATTTTGTCCGTACGTCTTCCAAGACTTTGTTAAACGATTTGCTGCAAGAGGCCCCTCATATTTTTGTTACGGGTCAATTACTTCTGGGTTCGGAAAAAAGGATTTTTGAGCCTAATGATTATGGGCTTACTTCCCGAATTGGCGAGAACAAAGGATGGCAGGTAGAGCTGGATTATCTCGATTTTCTAGGACTTCCTAAGGCTTGGTATTATACGACGGGGCGAAAGGAGGTAATGTTGGGCATTTCCGACGCCTATGTAGACACCACGAATACAGAGTTCAAGGATAAATTTAAGGTGTTCAGGAAATCACACGACACAAAAAGTCATGGAAGTTCGGTGGCTGCCATCGCT
>DJVA01000077.1 GCA_002440705.1 Flavobacteriaceae bacterium UBA6268
CTCGTTTACACCGAGGGGGTCGGGGGTTCGAATCCCTCAGCGCCCACAAAGGCTCCCAAAAATGGGAGCCTTTTTTTTGTCAAAAATGATTACATTGTGTCAATAATCATTAATTTGGTATCGTGAAGGGTCATTAACTCAGTTGGTTCAGAGTGTCACCTTGACAGGGTGGAAGTCACTGGTTCGAATCCAGTATGACCCACATCAAGCAGCATCCCGATGGCAAAGCCATCGGGATTTTTAGTTTCAAAAGTGGAAGCTGGCTTCCAGCTTGTAGAAACTAAAAATACTAGCGGACGCTAGGCCCGCGGGATGCTATTTGCAGCAGTGGGCCTTTTCTGGATCACGAGAGTAATCCAGTTGGGGCTAAAAATGGTAGAAACTAAAAATACCAGCGGACGCTAGGTCCGCGGGATGCTATTTGCAGCAGTGGGCCTTTTCTGGATCACTGGATTGATCCCTTCGCCTCTATCAAATAAATGTTTTGGGATTTTATAAGAAATCGAGGCATTGCTCCAAAGCCATTCCCCTAGAACCCTTTATAAGGAGTAAATCGGCTTCTAAAGGATGGTTTTCGAGAAATTCCTGAAGGGCGTTCTTAGTTTCAAAAAGTTTGACATGAGATGAAGTAACATTGGTTTTTGAAAAATGCGTTCCCAACAAAAAAGCCAATCCCGTAAAGTTTCTCTCCAAAAAGTCCACAATTGCTTGATGTTCTTTTTCAGTATAAGCTCCAAGTTCAAACATGTCGCCCAAAAGGATTGCTTTTTTATGGCCTTTCATTTGAAGGAAATTATCAAGGGCCAATTTCATACTGGATGGATTGGCGTTGTAGGCATCCAAGATAATTTTAAACTTACCCTTTTCAATTAATTGTGAGCGATTCATCTTGGGGCGATAACTTTCAATGGCATTTTTGATAGCTTCTTTTGGAACTTCGAAATAGTGCCCTATGGCAATGGCTGCTGCAATGTTTGAGAAATTATAGGAACCAATCAGCTGGGACCGGATCGGTACTCCATTCGCAATTACTTGTACGGTGTCGGAAGCATCGTCAAGTTCAATAGGTGTCGAGTCTACACTTTTTATATCGTTGAAAATGATGCGGTCCATATTTTCAGTTTGGGAAATTTGCTTTGGATCTTGCCCGTTGACAAAAATCTTGCCTTCATGTGCTTTTAGAAATCGGTACAATTCGGTTTTCCCCAGGACAATATTTTCTTCGCTTCCAAACCCTTCAAGATGGGCCTTTCCAAAATTGGTGATGTATCCAAAATTGGGCTTTGCAATTTCACAAAGAGTTGCAATTTCACCCAAATGGTTGGCACCCATTTCCACAATGCCAATTTCGGTACGGGCGTCCATCGAGAGCAGTGTTAATGGAACCCCAATATGATTATTCAGATTGCCCTTGGTGGCCATACAGTTGTATTTTTTGGAAAGAACCGCATGGATAAGTTCTTTGGTAGTGGTTTTGCCATTACTTCCCGTTAATGAGATGATGGGAAGTTGAAGTGCATCGCGATGGTACGTAGCTAGCTCCTGGAGGGTTTTCAATGCATCTTTCACAAGTATGGTTCTTTCACCTTCAAGGTATTCCGGATCATCTACGATGGCATAAATAGCCCCTTTTTCAATAGCTTTCCTTGCAAAAGTATTTCCATTGAATGTTTCACCCTTTAAGGCAAAAAAGAGGCAATTGGTTTCAATGGTTCGCGTATCTGTGCAAATGCCTGAACTGGCAAGAAATTTTTGGTAAAGCGATTGGATGTTCAATTGAAAATAATTTGAAATATAAAGGTATAAAAAACCCTCCATTGATGCTCAAGGAGGGTTTTTTAAATAATTTGGAAATCTAATTATTTGTTTCTTGGGCGCTTTCCTTTTTTAGACTTGGATCCCACGCGGGACATCGCACATCGGAAGCCGATGTAATCGGTAGCCATATCTTGTGGGAAATAGCGTCTTTGCGCAGGATCGAGCCAGTAATCCCTATCCCTCCAAGAACCGCCTTTATACACGCGGACTTCATTATTGATGAGGGAAGTTCTTTTAGAAGATTTGTCGTACTCCCTTTCCAGGTTTCCTATGCTGTCTGCATATACTTTTTGTTGGGGAGAGTTGTACATACGTTGTCCGTCTTCCAAAGCATCACTGTCCTCAGCACCAAAAGTCTGGTAATAGCGAGTCGATCTTTTATCTCCATCACGATAATCCCTGTTATCACTTTCAGAGAAATTGGTCCTTAAATAGGTTTCGTTTTCGTCTACAGGGACTTCCAAAATTTCTCCAGGAAGTTCGCGAGCCACAATCCTACCATTGCTAAGGGTATCATACAAAATGGAATCTACGGATACTACTTTCACTTTACCGTCTTCACCGATGGCATTTTTGGTATAAACATTACCACGGTAGTAGTTAAAGTCATTGTATTCGTCGTCAACGATTGGACGGTAAACGTCGGCAACCCATTCTGCTACGTTTCCAGCCATGTCATATAAACCAAAATCATTGGGCTCATAAGATTTGACTTCAGCAGTGATATCGGCTCCGTCGTCACTCCAACCTGCAATTCCACCGTAATCCCCATCGCCTTGTTTGAAGTTAGCCAATTGGTCTCCACGGCTTCTGCGCTTGGTAGAGCGGGTGTATTGTCCTTCCCATGGATATTTTTTCTTTCCACGGTATACATTGTAGTTTCTTAATCCAACTAGACCTAAGGCGGCATATTCCCATTCAGCTTCAGTGGGAAGTCGGTAAGCAGGCAACAACAACCCGTCTTTACGTTGCACATAAAGGTTAGTGCTGTCCTTGCTTCTTTTGGCAATGTTTTGTGAATATTTTCCTCCACGAGTAATGGAATCATTACCTCCATAGGTTTCAGTAGGGGCGTTTAAGTACGTTTCGGTGCTAAAAGCTTCTCCTGGTTCAACGTCGTAACGGGCATTACGGGTGGTGATGCCATTTTCTTCCAACACGGCTTCGTTAACACGGTCCGTTCGCCAATTGCTGAATTCAACGGCTTGTACCCAACTTACTCCTACCACTGGGTAGTATGCATAAGCTGGGTGGCGAAGGTAATTGTTGGTCATTACCTCATTGTATCCTAAACGATTTCTCCAAACCAAGGTATCTGGAGCAGCACCATTGTAGATATTACGGTATTTTTCATCAGAGGGTGGAAATACCTTTTTGATCCAATCAAGATATTCAAGGTACATCAAGTTGGTGACCTCAGTTTCATCCATGTAGAAAGACTGAACGTGCTGTTGGTTGGGGCTGTTGTTCCAATCGTGCATGGGATCGTCCTGAACCCGACCCATCGTGAAGGTTCCACCTTCGATAAAGACAAGTCCTGGGCCAGTTTCTTGCTCCTTAGCCTTCGGATTGTATTGAAATCCGCCTTCTTTGGCGTTCATTTTCCATCCTGTTGCTCTGGAACTGTTTTTGTAGTCTCTGGATTTGCTACAACTCACCATAAGGGTGGTTGAAGCAATGACCAAAAATAGCTTCAATAATAGGTTATTCTTAACGTTCATAGTTTCAAAAAATGAAAAAATTGGGTTTGCAATATACTAATTAACGGTTAAAGCACAATAATATTTTATTTTTTTGAAGGACACAGCAACGCACCCTATCAAGCCAATCCCATAACGGATTCAGATTTAAATTATTATTTTAACCTTAAATTTTCGGGCAAATCTAATTGAAAAATACATACTAAGTGTACATTTGGCTCGTTATTGCTATGATGAAAAGAAAAATTACCATCCTACTCCTTTTTTTTGTGTGTCTAGGGAGTTTGGGTCAATCCAAAAATATAAAGATTTACTGGAAGGATACCCCGATTGAGGCCAAGGATACTGCCAATTCCCGTAAAGATCGACTGCAATCGCAGCTTGGACTGCAATTGGGTCCCAGCCAAGTTGTTTTTGAACGGCGTTGGAAGGATATAGGGGTTGTTAATCCAAAAACTGTTAAAATTGAACAAGCGAAATGGGGGGATCTCACCGCTAGCGAACTAAAGGAAATTTCCAAAAATTTGATCCCCAACTCCTTAGAATTTGAAATAACCACTTCAAAGGGCCGCAATGAGCTATTTACTGTTTTAACTATTTCGCCTGTCGTGAAGCGCGATGGGCGTTATCAAAAACTTCTTTCCTTTACCGTAACGTATGCTTATGGTCCAACCCCCCAAAATGCCAAAAGAATGCCCCTTTCCAATTCTGTGCTTTCGGAAGGAGATTGGTTTCAATTTAAAATAAATAAAACCGGGGTTTACAAGTTGGATAAAGGGTTTTTGGAAGATTTGGGAATGAATACCAATAGTATAGATCCCCGTAACTTAAAGGTTTTTGGGATGGGTGGCAAACCGCTTCCCCTGCTCAATGCCGATAACTCCATCTTCGATTTGCCAGAAACTGCCATTCAAGTCGTTGGAGAGGAGGACGGTAGCTTTGATAATGGGGATTATGTCCTTTTTTATGGTATTGGGGTAGAAGGATATGATGCTGAAAACGATACCCACCTTAATCCCTACAGCGATGAATCTTTTTACTATGTAACCGCTAGCGGTGACGCCGGAAGAAGAATAGAGCCTATGGTTGAGCCATCAGGAAGCCCTAGTCTAATTTTAGGGGAATTTCTGGAAGAGCAGTTTGTAGAAAATGACGAGTACAGCCCTGCAAGGGTGGGGAGGCAATGGTTTGGCAATCGCTTTGATATTGAAAGTAGTCAAAGCTTTGAATTTGATTTTCAGAACATCGTACCTTCAAAGCCTGTAAGTATAAAAATACGTGCTGTGGCTTCTTCCGAGGTCTCCACTAGTATGGCAGTAAGTGTTAATAACACCTCTTTTGACCCCTTAACCTTTTCCGCTATCGACGACCCCATTGTGTTACGGCTTGATGAAGCCGAAATCGAAGTACAGGCTACATCGGGAAATGTCAAAGTAGATTTGGATTATAATAATGGCGGAAACCCTACCAGCGTTGGGTATTTAGATTACATCCATCTTGAAGCTTTTTGTACGCTAGCAGGTCGTGGAGGGCAGCTGCCATTTTTCAATCCAAATGCAGCAACCCTCAATGGGATAGTTGAATACCAGGTTACCAATGCCAATGGTTTTTCCCAGATTTGGGATGTAACGAATGCAGGGAACATCACCTATAAAGCCAACAATGGGGAAAACAACTTGAGTTTCAAAACCAATGCTCAAATAGGCGTTCAAAGACGTTTTGTGGGGGTGCATCCTGGAGATTATTTTCTGCCAGAACAATCCGACGTGAGCCGCATTGCCAATCAAGATCTTAAAGGAACTATCTTTTTGGATGCCTCAGGCAATTTTAAGGATATTGAATACCTGATTATAGCGCCCCCTTTCATGATTCAACCTGCATTGCGACTTGCCAATCATCACAAGAATCTCACTGGCATGAATGTTAAAGTAGTGACAACCGATAAGATTTACAGGGAATTCAGCTCGGGGAAGCAAGACATCAGTGCCATTCGCAACTTCATCCGCTACGTGTATGAAAATGCTTCCAATTTTGGGACTCGTATAAAATATGTCTGTTTATTTGGCGATACCTCGGTGGATTATAAAGATAGGCTACCCGACAACAACAACATAGTGCCTACTTTTCATGCAAGGTCCAGTTTGGACACCTTTACGTCCTTCATGTCGGATGACTTTTTTACGATGATGGATGAAAATGAAGGGACTATGGGAACCGGCAGCACCATGGATATTGCAGTAGGTAGGATTTTAGCAGACGATGTCTCTTTGGCAAATACCATGGTCGACAAAATCATTGCATATTCCCAAAAACCCTCCTACGGGAATTGGAGGGATACATTTGTGATTATATCTGATGATGTTGACGAATGGTATGAGTACAAGAGCCTTGAAGTAAAACTTGATTCCATTGCAGATAGGGTGTCTTCTGAAAAGCCATTTGTTAATGTCAAAAAAATACACTGCGATGCCTACCAACAGGAGACCTCTGCCGGCGGAAATCGGTATCCTAAGGTAAACGAAGCCATAGTCGATGCCATTGAGGTGGGGGCTTTGGTCGTTAATTATTTTGGTCATGGCGGGGAGGACGGCCTGGCCAAAGAATTCATTTACAACAAAAACATTGCGCAGGATCTAAAAAACCAGAATCGGTATCCCTGTATCATAACGGTAACCTGTGAATTTACAAAATTTGACAACCCCCAACGTATAACCGCTGGAGAACTTACTTACTGGAATCCCGAAGGAGGGGCCATATCCCTAATTACCACTACCAGGGCAATACAGGTTAGTATTGGTTCCGATTTTAATGAATATGTTTCAGAGTATATGTTTGGCTTTCAAACAGAAACCCCGCCTTATCCTGCAGAAGCAGTAATGCTAGCAAAGCATGAAATTGGCAGTAATAACAAACGTGTTGTCTTTTACATCGGGGATCCTGCAATGCCCTTGGCCTTTCCCAAAAAAAGTATTCGTTTAACAACCATCAACGATCAACCCATAGGCCCTACCATGGATACCCTCAAGGCCTTATCCAGAATTAAAATGGCCGGTGAAATCTTGGATGAGAATGATAATGTGCTTACCGACTATAACGGAATCCTGGAAGCCAAAGTTTTCGACAAAAACCTATTAAGGCAAACCCTAGGAAATGACGGGACCAGGGACAATTCCAATGATGCCGATGGCGATGGAAACTTTAATAATATTCTTCTCCTAAACTTTAAAACCTTGGGGGAAATATTGTTCAATGGGCAAGCCTCGGTACAGAACGGAAAATTTGAGTTTGAATTTGTGGTTCCCAGAGACATTCAAATACCCGTAGGTAATGGGAAAGTGAGTCTCTATTCCCAACGCGACAATGCCCTGGAAGATCAAACAGGGTACAATTTGGATATCTTAGTGGGCGGCCTCAACGAAAATGCTACAGAAGATACTCAAGGGCCCACCATTCAACTATTCATGAATGACGAGTCCTTTGTGTCGGGCGGAATTACAAACGATTCTCCCATACTCATCGCCAAGCTAGAAGACGAAAATGGAATCAATACCGCCAGCGGGATCGGGCACGATATTGTGGCTACCTTGGATGGGGATGAAGCCAATCCGTTTGTTCTAAATGAATACTATCAAGCGGCCGTGGATGATTACATGCGCGGAACGGTTAACTATAAATTGCGAAACCTTGAAGAAGGCCTACATACCCTAACCTTAAAGGCTTGGGATGTGTACAACAATTCATCCACTGCCGAGATTCAATTTGTGGTGGCCGGGGATGGTAAGCTAAAAATCACTCGAGTCCTCAATTACCCAAATCCCTTTGTTAGTTATACTGAGTTTTGGTTCAACCATAATCATCCCTTTGAGCCCCTTGAAGTTCAGGTGCAAGTTTTTACAGTTACGGGTAAGGTGGTATGGACCCACAACCAGATTGTTAATACGGATGGCTTTTTGTCCCGAAACATTATTTGGAACGGAACGGACGATTTTGGAGACCGAATCGGCAAAGGCACCTATGTTTACAAGCTTACGGTGAAATCCACGCTCACGGGACAGCAGGTTGAAAAATTTGAAAAACTGGTTATCCTATAAAAATTTAGAAGTATATTTGTCCAAAATTTAGACCTCATGAAGCAATTTTTTTTCGTTTTATTTTTGATTCCTATTTTTGCTAAATCCCAAACTACTGTTATAATTCCCAATGATAATGATTCCCGAGTGATTACTACGGGTGTTCCCTTCTTGCTCATTTCGGCCGATCCGCGAAGTGCTGGGATGGGAGACATCGGTGTGGCTACGTCCGCCGACGGTTTTTCGCAACAATGGAACCCATCCAAATATGCGTTTTCCCTTTCTAAACAGGGGGTGGGAGTAACCTATACACCCTACCTCAGCAATTTGGTAAACGATATATTTCTGGGAAATCTTACCTATTATAACCGCATTAACGAACGAAGCGCCGTTGCTGGAAGTTTTCGTTATTTCAGCCTTGGGGATATCGAGCTTCGGGAAACCTTCGAACAAGAGCCCCTTATCCAACGCCCCAATGAGTTTACTTTCGATCTGTCTTATGCCTTGCGTTTAAGCGACCGGTTTTCGATGGCTGTAAGCGGGAGGTACTTGCGTTCCGATCTTAAAATACAAGCTTCCAACGAAGACGCATCTGCTGCGGGCTCTTTCGGGGTGGATGTTTCTGGATACTACCAAAGTGAAGAAGTTGCTTACAGCGACTTCAACGGACGTTGGAGGGCTGGTTTCAATATTTCCAACATAGGTCCAAAAATCAAATATGATGAGGTGGGTCAGGAAAATTTCATCCCCACCAACTTGGGCCTTGGCGGAGGATTCGATTTCATTTTTGATGAATACAACAAAGTGGGTGTCAATGTCGAATTCAACAAATTGCTCGTTCCAACCCCGCCAAAATATGGTACTGAAATTGTGTTCAACGACCTCAACAACAATGGTACCTACGAGGCGGATGAAGACGAAAAAATTTCACAAACCGACAATGTAATTATTGAAGGGAAAGATAACGACGTAAGTTTTATTTCGGGCGTATTTCAGTCATTTGGTGATGCACCAGGAGGTTTCAGCGAAGAGTTGAAAGAGTTTACTTGGGCCTTGGGCGCGGAATATTGGTATCAAGATGTTTTTGCTTTCCGAGCAGGCTATTTCAACGAAAGTGAAGACAAAGGGTCCCGGAAGTTTTTGTCCCTCGGTGCTGGATTTAAATATACGGCCATTACCATCGACCTTTCTTATTTGTTCTCCACTTCCCAAGTAAGAAGTCCTTTGGAAGGAACCCTTCGTTTCGGACTTACCTTCAGTTTTGGAGACGAGTACGACGAATACTAGAACGTGAAAAAAATCACCTTTGAAACGCATCTGGAGGTCTATGAATCCATAAAAAACCTTCCGGAAAGCATTCAAAATTTAATGGATAAGGCGCAAGAAGCTCGTAATAAAGCCTATGCGCCTTATTCGCGTTTTAAGGTGGGCGCAGCCCTTCTTCTTGCAAATGGGACGGTTGTTTTGGGCAATAATCAAGAAAATGCGGCATTTCCCTCCGGACTGTGCGCGGAACGTGTTGCTGCATATCATGCGGGTGCCAACTTCCCCAATGAACCATTTGTGGCCATTGCCATCGCTGCTGGGTCACAACGCAAAACAAACGAAGTTCCGGTTCCCCCCTGTGGGGCATGCCGACAGGCTCTAGCCGAATATGAAATAACCCAAAAAAAGGACATCGCACTCTATTTTATGGGTGAAACAGGAAAAGTGGTGAAAGCTCATTCCATTAAAAGCCTGCTTCCTTTGTCATTTGACGGTTCGTATCTTTAAATTTTCAAATTCGACAACGTTTTCGGTTCTTTTTTGTAAAATTCAGGTTTTATAGAAGTTTCAAATAACGTATTTTTGTGTTTCCTGTAGTTTCAGGACAAACAATCACTGTTAACTGGATGAAAAAAATTACCAAACAAACCTATCTCGATTGGTACGAAAACATGCTTTTTTGGCGCAAGTTTGAAGACAAGCTAGCGCAGGTTTATATCAATCAAAAAGTGCGAGGCTTTCTCCATCTTTACAACGGTCAAGAAGCTGTTTTGGCAGGGGCATTGCATGCCATGGACCTTTCCAAGGATCGTATGATTACGGCCTATCGGAATCACGTACAGCCCATCGGCATGGGAGTGGATCCAAAGAAGGTGATGGCCGAGCTTTATGGGAAAGGAACCGGAACTTCCCAAGGATTGGGGGGGTCCATGCACATATTTGCTAAGGAACAACGCTTCTATGGAGGTCATGGAATTGTAGGAGGTCAAATCCCCTTGGGTGCCGGAATTGCTTTTGCCGATAAATACTTCGACAGGGATTCCGTAACCCTCACTTTTATGGGCGATGGAGCAACCCGTCAAGGTTCGTTGCACGAAACATTCAATTTGGCGATGCTCTGGAATTTACCGGTTGTTTTCTGTGTAGAAAATAACGGGTATGCCATGGGGACATCAGTGGCAAGAACTGCAAACCATACCGATATTTATAAATTGGGATTGGGGTATGAAATGCCCTGCAGGCCCATTGACGGGATGAAACCCGATGTAGTTGCAAAGGAACTGGACGAAGCCATTTCCCGTGCTCGAAAAGGAGGAGGCCCTACCTTTCTTGAAATTCGCACCTACCGATATCGTGGACACTCCATGAGCGATGCCCAACATTACCGAACCAAAGAAGAAGTGGCAAAAATGCAGGAACAGGATCCTATCTTGTACGTGCTGCACAAAATTTATGAAAATAAGTGGGCTACCGAAAAAGAAATCGAAGCCATCGATGATAAGGTAAAGGACTTAGTAGCCGAATGCGAACAATTTGCCGAAGATTCCCCATTCCCAGAAAAAAATGTGATGTATGATGTGGTTTACGAACAAAAGGATTATCCATTTTTACCCCATAAACTATAAGCTATGGCAGAAGTGATTACCATGCCCCGTTTGAGCGATACCATGGAAGAAGGCACCGTGGCTTCTTGGCTGAAACAAGTTGGGGATAAGGTTCGGGAAGGTGATATTCTCGCTGAAATTGAAACCGATAAAGCCACTATGGAATTCGAATCCTTCTATGAAGGAACACTTTTGCATATTGGTATCAAGGAAGGTGAAACTGCCAAAGTAGATGCCTTGTTGGCCATTATTGGTAAGGAAGGGGAGGATATTTCTCCGTTGCTGCAGGGCAAGGCCCCAAAGGCAAAATCAGATGTTCAACCCAAAGAAATGCCTCAGGCAAATGACAATGGGGAAGCACCTTCAGTCAATGCACTTCCTGAAGGGGTACAGATCATAACCATGCCCCGCTTAAGCGATACCATGGAGGAAGGTACCGTAGCTTCATGGTTGAAAAAAGAAGGAGATTCCATTGCTGAAGGAGATATCCTTGCCGAAATTGAAACGGACAAAGCCACCATGGAATTTGAATCGTTTTACAGCGGCACACTGCTTAAGATTGGAATTCCCGAAGGAGGCACTGCCAAGGTGGATGCCCTGTTGGCCATTATTGGCCCAAAAGGAACTGATGTTTCTGGGGTTTCTTTGCATGCCGCATCCGGCACTCCCAAAAAAGAGATGCCTACCGAAACTTCGGTTGAAGCTAAAACAGAAGTCCAAGTCCAAAAAGCACCTGTCCCTACAGAAAAACCTAAAGCAGCGAAGGATGGAGGGCGTATTTTTGTATCCCCATTAGCAAAAAAACTAGCTGAAGAACGGGGCATATCCCTAAGTAATGTTCAAGGCACAGGGGAGCACGGTCGTATTGTAAAACGCGATATTGAAAATTATCAACCCAGTTCTGTTACAGCTACCGATTACGTTCCTAAAGGTCAGGAAATTTTCGAAGAGGTACCCAACTCCCAAATGCGTAAAACTATTGCCAAGCGTCTGGCAGAATCCAAATTTACGGCCCCCCATTATTATTTGACCATCGAATTGGACATGGACAATGCCATTGCCTCTCGAAACGCCATAAATAGTGATCCAGATGTTAAGGTTTCTTTCAATGATATGGTAGTGAAGGCCTGTGCTATGGCACTCAGAAAACACCCAAAGGTAAATAGCCATTGGGATGGCGATGTCACAAAAATTGCCAAGCACATTCACCTAGGTGTTGCAGTTGCTGTGGACGACGGTTTATTGGTGCCTGTTTTAAAGTTTGCAGACCAAATGAGTTTTTCTCAAATTGGCGCCACCGTAAAGGAATTGGCGGGTAAGGCTCGTAACAAAAAATTGACCCCCGATGAAATGCAGGGAAGCACTTTTACCGTGTCCAATTTGGGAATGTTTGGAATTAAGGAGTTTACTTCCATCATCAATCAGCCCAATTCGGCCATCCTTTCAGTAGGGGCCATTATTCAGAAGCCTGTTGTGAAAAATGGGGCCATTACCATTGGCAATACCATGACCGTAACCTTGGCGTGTGACCACCGTACCGTGGATGGAGCTACGGGAGCTCAATTCCTGCAAACCTTACGAAACTACATCGAGAACCCCGTAACCATGTTTGTATAGAATTTTTTAAAACTTTTTTGGCATCCCGTTACTTTCCCTGAAGCTAACGGGATTTGTGTATCTTTAAGTCATGAACAAAAATATCATTATTACTGGTACAAGCCGTGGTATTGGCTACGAGTTGGTTCCATTATTTACGGATTTGGGGCATAATGTTTTGGCACTTTCCAGAAACGAGGTACCCATTACGGGGCTTGATATCTCCAATTGTTCCTGCATGCCCTGCGATATTACCAGCCAAAGTGATTTGTTGAAGGTTGCTGATTTCTTAAAAAACCATTGGGATCACGTAGATGTATTGATTAATAATTCTGGCTATTTAGTAAAAAAGGGATTTTCGGAATTGACCAAGGAAGATTTTCAGGAAGCCTATGATGTCAATGTATTTGGCGCTGTTGCCATGATACAAACGGTAATCCCCTTCATGAAAAAAAATGGTCATGTGGTCAATATCAGTAGTATGGGAGGTGTCCAGGGAAGTGCCAAATTTCCCGGATTGGTAGCTTATAGCAGTAGTAAAGGCGCTTTGATTACCCTTACGGAAGTACTTGCAGAAGAGTACAAGGAGTCGGGACCCTCCTTCAATGCTTTGGCATTGGGTGCGGTGCAAACCGAAATGTTGGCCGAAGCTTTTCCAGGGTACCAAGCACCTGTTAGCGCCAAGGAAATGGGAAAATACATAATGGATTTTGCCCTTGAAGGGCACCAATTTTACAATGGCAAGGTACTTCAGGTATCAAGTAGTACCCCATGAAGCATATTTTAGAAACATACCTTCCCCCAGCCGCTGTGGACCTTGTTTTTGAATTGATAAAAGCCCATCAGGTTCATTTAAAAATTGTCAATGAAAGGATAACGCGCCATGGGGATTATCGAAAATTGCCTAATGGGGACCATCAAATAACCGTTAATGCCAATTTGAACCCCTATCGGTTCTTGGTGACCTTGGTTCACGAATTGGCCCATTTGGTCGCTTTCAATTCATTTGGACGAACCATCAAGCCACATGGAAAGGAGTGGAAACTCACTTTCCAAAGGATGATGCTCCCTTTTCTTCGCCCCGAAATATTCCCAAAGGAGTTGTTGCCTAATTTAGCCCTTCATTTTAAAAATCCAAAGGCCAGCAGCGATACCGATGCTAAACTCTCCCTTGCCCTAAAACGTTTTGATCCTGAAAACGATAAAAACTATATCTTTGAAATACCCTACGGAGGTCTTTTCCGATTGTACAATGGAAAGGTTTTTAAGCGTGGCAATCAAAGAGTCAAACGTTTCGAATGTGTAGAAATGGCCACGGGAAGGTTGTACCTATTTAATCCCAATGCTGAAGTGGAATATTTAGAATGAATATGGAACAAGACAATTTTTTTGCAGTCATTATGGCCGGGGGCATCGGTTCTCGGTTTTGGCCCGTAAGTACCACCCAATTTCCTAAACAATTTCACGACATGTTGGGGACTGGACAAAGTTTGCTGCAGAAAACTTTTAGCAGGTTGGAGGCTTTTATTCCTTCGCAAAACATATCGGTACTCACTAATGAACGCTACCAAGATCTGTGCCTTGGGCAATTGCCGAATATTTCAAAAAATCAGGTGGTTTTGGAACCCGCCATGCGTAACACGGCCCCTTGCATTCTGCTTTCAGCATTGAAAATTTACAAACAAAACCCCAAAGCGCTTATGCTCGTAGCCCCCAGTGATCACTGGATTGAGGATGAAAAGGCTTTTAAAAGGGATGTCGAAACCTCTTTTAGGGCCTGTGCATTGCAATCGATCCTGATGACTTTAGGCATTCGCCCCACTTTTCCCAACACCGGTTATGGCTACATTGAAAGTGACAATGCTGTTGGCGAATCCATCAAACCAGTAAAACAGTTCTGCGAAAAGCCTAATTATGAGAAAGCCAAAGCGTTTCTCGCTGCAGGTAATTTTTCATGGAATGCAGGTATTTTTATTTGGAGCGTTGAAAGCATCCTTGATGCATTCAAAAATTGGATGCCAGAGATGTATGGGTTATTTGTAAAGGGGATGGATGTGTTTAACACGCCTTCAGAAGCTGAATTTATACAAGCCCATTATCATTTGGCTGAAAATATTTCCATCGATTACGCCATCATGGAGAAAGCACCCAATGTGTTTGTAAAAGAAGCTTCTTTTGATTGGAACGATTTGGGAACTTGGGGCGCCCTTCATGAAAAGTTGGATAAAGACCCTTTCGGCAATGCCGTGGTAAGGGCACTTCCGTACCTCAAGGATGCCAAAGGCAATATGATCTATTCCGATAGACCGAAATTGATCGTGGTTGATGGAGTTGATGATTATATTATTGTTGACAAGGAAAATGTACTGTTGTTGTATCCGAAATCCAAGGAGCAAAATATTAAGAAGCTTTTAACTGAAATATCCCATACTTTTGGCGAAAATTATACCTAAATGGAACCCAATTTGCAAAACCAGAACGAGTTAACCGAAAACAAGGAAGCCATTAAAAAGGAAGCACAAGGCTTGTGGTCCAGTACGAAAAAATTTATTGTTGAGTTGCTCGATTTTCGCGGCGATACCGATCGTGAAAGCACGGTGGAAGCCATTGTGAAGGACATCCCCTTTAAAGGGGCAACGGCCTGGATTTTGGTTTGTTCCATTTTTGTGGCTTCTATTGGGTTGAATGCCAACTCTACCGCGGTGGTTATAGGTGCCATGCTTATATCCCCTTTAATGGGGCCTATTTTGGGAATTGGGCTTTCAATTGCCATAAATGATATTGACACCTTAAGGAAGTCTTTGGTCAATTTTGGCGTCATGGTAGTACTAAGTGTTATCACAGCGTTTTTGTTTTTTTGGTTTTTCCCGTTGCGGGAGGAGTCTTCAGAATTATTGGCGCGCACCAAGCCAGACATCCGCGATGTGTTGATTGCTTTTTTTGGCGGGTTGGCGCTCATCATTGCCCGGACCAAACGGGGAACCATTGCCAGTGTTATTTTTGGAGTAGCCATTGCAACTGCTTTGATGCCTCCCCTGTGTACCGTAGGTTATGGTCTCGCGGAGGCCTTTATCGGAAACGCAAAAGGACTTGGATTTGCTGGGGGCGCTATGTATCTGTTCATCATCAACACCATTTTTATTGCCTTGGCTACGTTTTTGGTGGTAAAACTCTTGCGATTCCCCATGATCAAATATGCCAATTCCATCCGAAGGAAGCGCATAGCCCGTTTTGCATCTATCGTTGCCATTGTAGTCATGATTTTTCCAGGATGGACTTTTTATCAGGTGCTTAAGGAAACCAGTTTTAAGAACGATGCGCGAAAATTCATTGAAAACGAACTGGAGGCCCTGCCTAATGCATCTTATATCAAGAAATACGCTACCTACAATTACAATCCAAAGGATAAATCCACCATAGAACTTACTTCATTCGGAAACCAAGAAATACCTGAAACCACTGCCGATGTTTTGAGGGCTCGCATGAAGGATTACAGTGCCTTGGACAACACCATCTTATTGGTGAACCAGCACTCTGGCGATAACGATTTGGAAAATGAAATGCGTTACATGGCCGAGTTGAGAGCAAGGGATTCCTTGGACCTTTCTTCCAAGACCCAAAAAATTGCATTTTTGGAAAAAGAGGTTGCCAAATTGAGCAAGCTAGAAGAAGAACAAATTCCCTTCAAGGATATCACCGATGAAGCCAAAATCAATTACGACAACTTAAAAAGCCTAAGTTATTCCTATGTATTGGAATCCGATTTTCAAAAAATCGATACTTTAAGGGTGTTTGCTGCCAAGTGGAAAGAAGGGGTTAACGCATCGGTTATCGAAAAGGAAAAAGGGAAGCTGTACAATTGGTTGAAATATAAACTGGCCCTGGACACACTAGTTTTAAAGTAAACACTAGATTTCCTTTAACTGAATATCCCTTATTTTTTTAAATAGGTCGGAGGAATAGACAAAGTCGGTTACGTCTTTGTTGTCGGTTTTAAATATTTGGGTGTTATCTCCCTGCCAGGCCAAATTCCCTTTTTGTAGGAACACAATTTTTTCGCCAATCTCCATTACGCTGTTCATGTCGTGCGTATTAATGACCGTAGTAATGTCATACTCCTTCGTAATTTCCTGAATCAGGTTGTCGATAAGGATGGCTGTTTTTGGATCCAATCCAGAGTTGGGTTCATCGCAGAAGAGAAACCGTGGGTTGTTCACGATGGCCCGCGCAATGGCAACCCGTTTCTGCATCCCTCCCGATATTTCGGAAGGGTATTTTTTGTTGGCATTGGTTAGGTTTACCCTCTCCAATACTTCATTAACCCGATGCAGCATTTCTTCTTTTCTTTTTTTGGTAAACATGCGCAAGGGGAACATGACATTTTCTTCGACCGTCATGGAATCGAACAACGCACCTCCCTGAAACACCATGCCCATGTGTTCCCGTAGGTCCCGTTTTTCATCATCGTCCATATCCAAAATGGATTTTTCCCCGTAGAAAATTTGGCCTTCTTCAGGGTCGAAAAGCCCAAGGAGGCATTTCAGGAACACCGTTTTACCACTGCCACTTTGCCCAATAATCAAATTAGTCTTGCCCTTATCGAAAGTCGTTGTAATCCCTTTTAGGACGTGCTCCTCGCCAAAGCTTTTATGGATGTTTTCTACACGGATCATTAGCTTAGTAACATAAAAGTGATGATGTAATTAGTGATGATGAGCAACACACTGGTCCACACAAACGATTTGGTACTGGCTTTCCCTACTTCCAATGCCCCTCCTTTCATAAAAAACCCTTGCCAGGAAGGCACTGTGGCCAAGATGAACGCAAAAACCATGGTTTTGATGAAGGCATAGGTAACGTGAAAAGGCGTAAAGTCTTCCTGAACCCCTTGTATAAATTCGTCCGAAGTGTTGAATCCACCATAAACAGCTGCAGCCCATCCTCCCAAAATTCCTAGAAACATGGCCACGGCAATCACAAAAGGATATAATTGAAGCGCAACAATTTTAGGAAACACCAAATAATTTAGGGGGTTAATGCCCATTACTTCCAAGGCATCAATTTGTTCGGTTACGCGCATCGAGCCGATGCTGGAGGTAATGAACGATCCCATTTTTCCAGCCATGATGATGGAAATGAAGGTTGGAGCGAATTCCAAAATGACCGATTGGCGGGTCGCAAAACCAACTAGGTAACGTGGAATAAAAGGGTTGTCTATGTTTAAGGCGGTTTGTATGGCTACAACTCCGCCCACGAAAAAGGAGATAAAAACAACAATACCCAGAGAGTTGATGATCAGCTCATCGATTTCTTTCAAAATCAAATCCCAAAGCACCGAAGCTTTGGTAGGCCGGCTAAAAACTTTTCCCAGCATGATGAAATAGGAACCAATATCGGCGAGGAATTTCATAAACGCTAAAGTAACAAAATTAGCCCATTCAATAGGCCTAGCTATTCCTGAAGTAGGGTTTTTATTTTATGAAAGATTTCCGAATTCTTGTAAATACCGCTAAAAATTTCAGCACCAGGACCATAGGCAAATACCGGGACCATGGTGGCACTGTGACCGTGCGTTGAAAACGTGGGTTGAATGGAATTGTAATCGTCTCCATCGGAAGCAAGGGTAAACCCGCCCGTTTCATGGTCGGCAGTAACGACAACCAAAGTTTCACCATTTTTTTCAGCAAAATCCAGAATAGCGCCGATGGTGCTATCAAAATCCAATAATTCCGAAATTAGGTATGGAGCGTCATTATCGTGTCCTCCCCAATCAATTTGGGAGCCTTCAACCATCATAAAAAATCCTTTTTCATTTTGGGAAAGGCGCTGTACGGCTAATAGGGAAGCATCTTTCAAAAAATTGCCACGACCCTCCATGGCTTTCGGCATACTTTTATCGGCAAGAAGATACCCAGCTTTTTTTGCATTGGGCATCGCTTCCAATTTCAGGGTGTCGATGGAAAAGCCATTTTCTGAAAAATCGTCCAGCAAATTTTTGCCATCTTCACGTTTGTTGAAGTATTGCAATCCGGCACCCGCAAAAAAATTAATTTCGGAAGTGGGCAACTGTGCCGCAATTTCTTCATGAAAGTCCCTGCTTTTGGAATGCGCAAAAAAGCAGGCGGGCGTTGCGTGGGTAATTGAAGACGTGGCAATAAGCCCGGTTTGCATTCCTTTTTGGGAAACCAGTTCTACCATGTTTTGCACTTTTGTGGTATCTACGTCTACTCCTATGGCCCCGTTGTAAGTTCTGATTCCGCTTGCAAAAGCGGTAGCTCCTGCAGCTGAGTCGGTAATCAAATCGCTTTCAGATGAAGTGTTGATTAGTCCCGTAATAGGGAAACGGGTATAGTTGGAGGGTGTTTTGCCAAAGTACTGTGCAGCCGAAATCTGACTCAGACCTGTGCCATCGCCAATCATCAAAATGATGTTTTTTGGCTTCTTGACCTCAGTTTCTTCGGGGGTAACGATTTTATTGCAAGAAAGGAGTGCTAGAACTGCAACGGTCAGAAGAACGGTTTTTTTCATTGGGAAGTGAATTATCAAGCAAAAATACGAAGAATCCCCAAGTGTTATGGAATGCATTGCTTAGAATAACCTTTTTATAATATTGCGCCAGCGAAGCTTACGGATGAACTTCCCTTCTTTCTTAGAAACCAAAAAATCATTAGGCGCTTTAAAAAAACCTAAAAGGCCATTCCAGAAAACGGTAAAGCTTTTCTTTTTCAAGGCAAGTTTTGTTAACGCAATAAATGTGAGGCAAAAACCGTATCGCATTTTTTTAAAGGCTTCTCCCTGTTTGTACTTTGAAGATTTGGAGTAGGTACTTCCGGTAGGTTTTAGGTGTTTTACCTGCAGGCTTTCGTCGGTCACCACCTTCCAGCCATGGTATTGGGCCAGAAGCTCGTCCACGGTATCCCAGCCAATGGATTCTTTCAAGCCCCCAATGGCCTCGAAACAGGACTTGCGGTAGGCTTTAAGCGCGCCTCTGATATGGTCCCTACCAGTTAAGTTTTCAATATTCCATTTGCCATTTTTTTGAATGTAACAGAAACCGCCCACCATCCCATAATTGGGGTTTTGTTGAAAGGATTCTACAAGTTTTTCTAGGTAATTTTTGGGAAAAATCAAATCGGCATCAAACTTACAGATAACATCAAAATCGTTATCCAAGGTTTCCAAGCCTTTGTTGAAAGCGCGAATTACTTTGCTTCCTGGTTGATGGCTATTTTTAGACTGAAGGGTCACGTAAGAAATAAAGTCAAACCGCTTTGAATAATCCTCTAAGATTGCAGGAGTATTGTCGGTGGAATGGTCATCCACCACCACAATTTTTTTGGGCAAATAAGATTGGTTTACCAAAGATTCTAGGGTTGCAGACAGGTAATTATCTTCATTATGTGCTGGGATGATGATATAAAGATTCATTTTATCTTTTCAGCATAAACCAAATAATACCTGGGCGTAATTCTTCTTAATATGGGACGAATCCCCACTTTCTTAACAGGGTTGGTAAACTTTTCACGTTTTTTGATTTTCCAACCGGCTTTTTCCAACAACCAGTCGAACTGCCAATCCTCAAACTCGTGGTAATGGCGATCGCGCTCATCTTCTTTACTTCTATAGGCAGAAGCAAACCATAATTTAAGCGGGACAGAGGCCACCAATTTCCTGGCCTTAATCTCCTGAAGCACATTGAACGGGGAAACCAAATGCTCAAAAATTTCGAAGGCAGTTACCACATCGAAGGCATCTGTTTGTACTGCGGAAGTATCCAAGTCGAGGTCTTCGCCTTGGGTGTTAGTCACTCGGTAACCGTTGGCTTTCAATATTTCGGAAAACGGATTTTCAATACCCAAATCCAAGATACGATCTTCTGTGGACACCACGTTTTTCAGAAATTGCAGAGTATGTCGATACCGCTTTTTAGGGTAGTTTCCTTCGTACATGGCTAGATTCTATACACAACGGCATTGATATTCATCCCGGCTCCTACACTGGCAAATAACACTACGTCTCCTTTCGTTACCGAGTGCCCTTCCAGCTTCCCATTGGAAACAATGTCAAAAAGGGTTGGAATGGTTGCAACACTGGAATTTCCTAATTTATTGATCGTCATGGGCATGATGCCTTTGGGGGTTTCTTTTCCATACAATTTATAGAACCGCTGTACAATGGCTTCGTCCATTTTTTCGTTGGCTTGATGGATGAATATTTTTTTGAGCTCCTCAACGGGAATACCGCTTTTGTCCAGACACAGTTTCATCGCTTCGGGTACGTAGGTAATGGCAAACTCATAGATTTTTCTTCCGTACATTTTGATGTAACGGCGTGCCTCGTTAAGCTCAAGGTTGTACGATTCGCCAAAGTAAATAAAGTGCGCTTCGTCGTAGGCATAGGTTGCAGAATGGTGGGTTAAGATGCCGCAATCGGAACCTTCGGAAGCTTCTAAAATAACCGCACCAGCCCCATCACTGTAAATCATCGAATCCCTATCGTGCCTATCAACTACTCTCGAAAGGGTTTCTGCCCCAATGACCAAACACTTTGAGGCCATGCCCGCTTTCATAAACGCATAAGCCTGGATGACTCCCTCCAACCAGCCAGGACATCCAAATAGAATGTCATAGGCCACACAGCTTGGATTCTTGATTTTTAACAGGTGCTTCGTGCGCGATGCCAAGCTAGGGACCGTATCGCTTTGATGGGTATCGTGTTTTACATCGCCATAATTATGGGCAACAATAATATAATCCAAGGTTTCCCTATCGGCTTTTGCGCTCGAAAGGGCTTTTTCGGCAGCCATTGCGGCTATTTCCGATGTCACTAACGAATTTTTGATGTACCTGCGCTCAGAAATGCCCGTGATGGCCTTGAACTTTTCGATGATCCGGGTATTTTCCTGAGGAATCGGCGATCCGTCCTCGTTGTAGAAATTGTGCTTTTCAAACCCTTCATTTGTCGCTACTTTGCTAGGGATGTAGCTTCCCGTTCCGGTAATGACGACGTTCATCTTTTAAATTTTAATAAAGGTACTGAAAAGTATATTCCAAATAAAATAAAACCCCTCACAATGGAGGGGAGGCGGTAAATTAAGCTTCCATGAAATCTTCTATTGGGGCACAGGTGCAAATCAGGTTTCGGTCGCCATAGGCATCATCTACGCGCCTTACGGATGGCCAAAATTTATTTTCTGATATATATTCCAGAGGGAAGGCAGCTTCTTGTCGGCTGTAGGGAAAGTCCCAATCGTCATTCACCAACAACTTTAGCGTGTGTGGTGCATTTTTCAGTGGATTATTTGGGTTTTCTTTGTCAGAAGCATCAATTTCCTTACGAATGGAAATCATGGCATCACAGAAACGATCCAATTCTTCTTTACTTTCACTCTCGGTGGGTTCCACCATAAGGGTCCCCGCTACTGGAAAGGAAACCGTGGGAGCATGGAATCCATAATCCATAAGGCGTTTGGCGATATCGGTTACTTCGATCCCCTGTTCTTTGAAAGGTCGGCAATCCAAAATCATTTCATGGGCAGCCCGACCACGCTCACCAGTGTACAAAGTTTCATAATATCCATGAAGGCGTTCCTTAATGTAATTGGCGTTTAAAATGGCATATTGAGTAGATTTTTTTAAACCATGCTCCCCAAGCATACAAACATATCCATACGAGATAAGACAGGCCAAGGCGCTACCCCAAGGTGCTGCTGAAATTGCTGGAATGGCATTATTTCCACCTGTTTTTATGATGGGATTGCCCGGTAGAAAGGGAACCAATTGTTTGGCCACACAAATGGGCCCCACACCGGGTCCGCCCCCTCCATGAGGAATGGCAAAAGTCTTGTGCAGGTTAAGGTGGCATACATCGGCCCCAATGGCCCCGGGATTGGTCAATGCAACCTGGGCATTCATGTTGGCACCGTCCATATATACTTGGCCGCCGTATTGGTGGATGATGCTCGTAATTTCAGTGATGGCACTTTCATAAACCCCATGGGTAGAGGGATAAGTCACCATCAATGCAGCAAGCTGATCTTTATACAGAGTTGCTTTTTCACGCAAGTCTTCCACGTCAATATTTCCTTCCTCTGTAGCCTTTGTTACTACGACTTCCATACCAGCCATGACGGCGCTGGCCGGATTGGTGCCATGGGCTGAAGACGGAATAAGGCACACATTGCGATGGGCTTCCCCACGCGATTCGTGATAGGCGCGGATCACCATCAACCCCGCATACTCACCTTGTGCGCCCGAATTGGGTTGAAGGGAGGTGCCTGCAAACCCGGTAATCTCGGTCAATTGGTTTTCCAGATTTTTTAAAACGATTTGATAGCCTTCGGCCTGTGCCACTGGTACAAATGGGTGAATGTTCCCCCAGTTTGGATCACTCAACGGAAGCATCTCGGCTGCTGCATTGAGTTTCATTGTGCACGAACCCAGAGAAATCATGGAATGGTTGAGGGCCAAATCCTTTCGTTCCAATTTTTTGATGTACCGCATCAATTCGGTTTCACTGTGATATCGGTTGAAAACCTCTTCTTCCAGAAAATTTGTTTTTCTGGCTACGTCTTCGGGGATGGCATTTCCTTCATGAATCTCGGTGAGGAGCATAGGGGCTAAGCCTTTGGCTTCTGTAAAGACCTTTACAATGTTGTTCAAGTCTTTCAAATTGATTGTGTCATTCAGGGAAATCGAAACGGTTTGGGAGTTGGGATAGTAAAAGTTGATGCGGTGTTTTTCCGCAACGGCTTTAATTTTGGAAGCATCAGCTTTGACGGCCACAGTATCAAAGAACATGTCATTCAGCATTTCATAACCCAAAGATTTTAAGGTGCTGGAGAGTGTAAAAGCGGCATTGTGCACTTTTTTGGCAATGTGTTTCAATCCTTCCGGGCCATGAAAAACGGCATACATACTTGCCATCACGGCCAAAAGCACCTGCGCTGTACAAATATTGGAAGTGGCTTTGTCCCTTTTGATGTGCTGTTCCCTAGTTTGTAACGCCATGCGAAGCGCGCGGTTTCCATCAACATCTTTGGTGACCCCGATAATCCTCCCAGGAATGTGACGTTTATACGATTCCTTGGTAGCAAAAAATGCAGCATGCGGGCCACCATAGCCTAAGGGTATGCCAAAACGTTGCGTCGTTCCCACAACCACATCGGCGCCAAAATTACCAGGCGATTCCAACAATACCAGGCTAAGGATATCTGCCGCAAAGGCGATTTTAATCTCGGTATTTTGCGCTTTGGCAACAAAATCCTTGAAATTATGGACGGTACCACTTTTCCCTGGATATTGAAGCAGGGCACCAAAATATTCTGACGAAAAATCGAATTTCTGATGATTCCCTACTACCACTTCAATCCCAAGGGGTTTTGATCGTGTTTGAAGCAAAGCCAAAGTTTGGGGAAGGATTTCATCGGATACAAAAAATTTAGAGATATTGTTTTTCTTTTGTTCGCGCTCCCGCAATGCAAACAATAATGACATAGCTTCGGCAGCAGCAGTCGCCTCATCCAATAGTGAAGCGTTGGCAATTTCCATTCCGGTGAGGTCAACAATCATGGTCTGGAAGTTGAGCAGGGCTTCCAGTCTGCCTTGGGCTATTTCAGCTTGGTAAGGAGTATAAGCTGTGTACCAACCCGGATTTTCCAGGATGTTTCGTTGAATGACAGCAGGAGTATTGCAGTCGTGATATCCCAAACCAATATAGGTCTTGAAAAGTTGGTTCCGGATAGCTAATTCGTTGATATGCTCCAGGTATTCCTGTTCGCTCATGGCGGGAGCGAGCTCTAAGGGTTTTTTTAGAAGGATTTCATTGGGAATGGCTTCGTAGATCAACTGGTCCATGCTTTCTGCCCCTATGGTTTCCAACATTGCAGGAAGGTCCTGGCTCCTGGGGCCAATATGTCGCAATACGAAAGAATCTGTATTCATGAAGGCTTTTTTATAATTGGAACAAAAATACAACTTTAGGCGGGCTTTTTTCATTGGTGTTGCAGACAAATTTTCAACTAAGAATTGGACTTACTAACATGTAGGGCAATTTTGGAAAGTCGCTCTCAACGGATGGACCGGTAGTATTGAGCCATGTTATTTTAGGGTACACATATTTTTTTAGATTCACTAAGATATCGTTATATTTGTTAGGAAACAACGGAATATGATTGCTGTAGAAAAAGCTTGGCGCCTTATTGACGAAAATGCCTTTGCCTTAGAGCAGTTTGAAACCCGCCGGGTTACTGAAGCTTTGGGTTTTGTCCTTTTTGAGCCAGTTGTGTCTCCAATGCATTTGCCGCCGTTCCGCCAATCGGCCATGGATGGTTTTGCTTTGTGCAATCACCAGCATTCCATTTACACCCTTGTAGGGGAGGTAAAAGCAGGCGACGCACCTGGCATTACACTAAAAAATGGAGAAGCCGTGCGGATTTTTACAGGGGCTGTCGTTCCCGATACGGCAACAGCAGTCGTGATGCAGGAAAAAACCAAGGTTGATGGAACACAGCTTGAAATTTTGGGTGTAGTTGAAGCAGGCCAGAACATTCGGCCTTTAGGCGAACAGGTTCAAGAGGGCGATACTGCCCTAAAACAAGGTGCATTACTAACACCTGCCGCTTTGGGCTTTCTTTCATCCATAGGCATCCAAGAGGTCAAGGTATTCAAAAAACCAACCGTAGCCATTGTTGGAACAGGAAATGAACTTACCGACCTGGGACAACCCCTAGCGAAGGGAAAAATCTATGAAAGCAACACCATCATGTTAGGCACTTCCTTGTGTGCTTTGGGGTGTTACGATCCAACAATATACCGTGTAGCGGATACCTACGAGCAAACGGTTGACACCATTGGAAAAGCCCTAGAGGCTCACGATATGGTGCTCATTTCCGGAGGTATCTCTGTGGGGGACTATGATTTCGTGGGAAAGGCCCTTGATGCCCTATCCGTAAATCCGGTTTTTTACAAAGTGAACCAAAAGCCGGGAAAGCCACTATTTTTTGGAAAGAAAGACGAAAAGGTGGTTTTTGCCTTGCCTGGCAACCCAGCGGCGGCATTGACCTGTTTCTACCTTTACGTATACCCTGCTTTCCGGAGGATGTCTGGGGAAACAAATTTTCAATTGCAATGGACCTTAGAGCGTTCGGCTTCCGCATGTATCAAAAACGGAAACCGCGCTCAATTTTTCAAGGCCCTCTCAGCAGAAGGAAAGGTGCGTATTCTTGAGGGACAAAGTTCCGCGATGCTACAAACGTTTGCATTGGCAAACGCCCTGGTCTATGTTCCTGCTGAAGTTAGTGAAATAACCAAAGGCACCCCACTGAAAGTATGGCATTTACCAAATTAAGACACTATGAGTTTAAAAATTAGAAGTAGAATTTGGATTGAATTGGAAGATCAGGTCTTCCTTGGTGAAGGAAGGGTTCAGGTACTTAAAGCCATTGACGAAATGGGCTCTTTGTCGAAAGCAGCAAAAAGCTTGAATATGTCCTATAAAAAGGCATGGCGGTTAGTCGATTCAGTCAATGCATCGGCAAAAAGACCCGTAATTATTTCCAGTATTGGTGGGAAAGAGGGAGGAGGAACACAGTTAACCCCTTATGGCAAAAGCTTGGTTCACTTGTTTGATGAAATCAATCAAGGGTGTTGGGACTATTTGGATACCCAGTTGGATAAAATTGAGCAATTATGATGGAAGGCTTTGGGGTCGCTTGGCCCTTTTTGTTATTACTGCCGTTAGTGGCGTTCCTTTATGCCAGTGTTGGACACGGGGGAGCAAGCGGTTACTTGGCACTCATGGCCCTGTTTTCCTTTTCACCGGAAGTGATGAAACCCACAGCACTATTACTCAATTTGTTTGTGGCTGCCATCGCTTTCTTCCATTACTACCAGTCGGGGTATTTTAGTTGGAAAGCCTTCTGGCCTTTTGCCATTGCATCCATTCCCATGGCTTTTTTGGGAGGGATGATTGAACTGGATGCGACGCTTTACAGAAAATTTCTAGGGGTGCTTTTAATTTTTGCCATTTTGAAAATGTTGCAAGTTTTTGGAAAAGAACGTTCCGAAATACGTTCCGTGAAAATCTGGCAAGGTTTATTGGTGGGAGGTATCATTGGGTATTTTTCTGGGCTTATCGGCATAGGAGGGGGCATTGTCCTTACCCCTGTCATTTTATTATTTCATTGGGGAAAGATGAAGGAGGCCGCTGCAATTTCGGCTTTGTTCATTTGGGTAAACTCTGCCGCTGGCCTCCTGGGGCAATTTACGAATGAGATGCAGCTAGTATCCCATTCCCTGCTTCTCGTAGGCATGGCCCTTTTGGGAGGTTTTTTTGGAAGTTACCTTGGGAGCAAAAAATTGAATAATCTCCATTTAAGGTATTTCCTAGCATTGGTATTGGGCATAGCGTCCTTAAAACTTTTGCTAGCATGAAAATCCATCCATCCAACATAACGGGAATTGTTTTGGTTGGCGGCAAGAGTAGCCGTATGGGGACCGATAAAGGGTTGTTATTCTTTCAGGGTAAATCATTTGTGGAACGCATCTTGGAGGCCTTAAAACCCCTTACTTCAGAAATTTTGATTGTGGGCAATCAAGAAGCCTATGATCAATTCCAAGGAAAACGGGTAAACGATTTGTGGGAAGCTGCCGGGCCATTGGCTGCAATTTACACAGGATTGTACCATTCCACTTCAGAACATAATTTGGTGGTTAGTTGTGATGTGCCTCTTATCAATTCCAGAATTCTGAAGCTTTTGATCAATGAAAATACCCCATCGCACGACATTGTTTATATTGAAAGCCAAAAAAGAGCCATGCCGCTGATTGCCCTGTACAAAAGACGATGCATGCAGCCTTGTCTAGATTTTTTGAACGCTGGTGAAAGAAGGGTTATGGAACTTTTGCACAAGATGAACAGCAAAGCCGTTAGCTTAAGCGAGGAATTACAGCCCTTGGTGGTAAACGTAAACACCAAAAATGATTTAAAAGCATTATCAAAATGACCTTAACCGTTAAATATTTTGGGATGCTCACCGAAGCAACCCATTGCAGCGAAGAACAGGTGCCTTTTACTTCGGGAGCCATTTTTGATTTGATTTCCATGCTTATTGAAAAATACCCTTCCTTGAAGGGGTATGACTTTCAGGTTGCTCAAGAAAACAAATTAGTGGCTTTGGAAACTGATCTCTCAGGCGGTGAAATAGCACTGTTGCCACCGTTTGCCGGAGGTTGATTTAGTTATTGAGATGAATCGATATAGCAGACATTTAATACTACCAGAAATAGGGTCCATTGGCCAAGAGCGGTTAGGGGCATCCAAAGTATTGGTAATTGGGGCTGGGGGGCTTGGATGCCCTGCCCTAATGTACCTTGCAGCTGCTGGTGTTGGGCAACTCGGAATTGTGGATTTTGATCTTGTGGAGGAATCCAATTTGCAACGGCAGGTTTTGTTTGGAACCTCCGATCTTGGAAACAACAAAGCACTAACTGCAAAAAAACGCCTTTCGGATTTGAACAATACCCTAACCATCGACGCCTTTCCGTATCGTTTAACCTATCAAAATGCTCTTGCCTTATTTAAATCCTATGATATCGTCGTGGATGGATCGGATAATTATCCCACACGATACCTCATCAACGATGCGGCACTAATTTGTGGTAAGCCTGTAATTTATGGAGCCATTTTTAAGTTTGAAGGCCAAGTTTCTGTGTTTAATTATCAAAAGGGTCCTAGTTACCGTTGTTTGTTTGAAAACCCGCCGAAGGCTGCTTTGGCAAATTGTTCAGAAATTGGCGTTCTTGGGGTATTGCCTGGTATTATTGGTTCCATGAT
>DJVA01000088.1 GCA_002440705.1 Flavobacteriaceae bacterium UBA6268
CTTCATTTCCAACATAAGAACCTGCAGTAGTATAAACACTCAAGGTAAATGCACCTCCATCAGGAGTGTTGATGTCCAAATCGGTAATACCTAAATCTTCTGGACCTACAATAAGGTCGAAGTAGATGGCACCACCTGGAGATCCACCATTATCTGAACCAAAGATGGTTGCAAGGGATCCTGGAACAGGAGCACCACCACCACCTACGGTTACGGTGTAATCACATGCTTCGTCAACGCTCATCAATAGGGCGCTGGCATCAAGGGTAGCCATTCCGTTGGCATCCAAGATAACTTGAAGCGGAGTTGAAGCTACTTCATAAGAATACGTCAAGCCCCAACTGTTAATGGTACCTGTGTCGCCAGCGGCATAGTCGGAAACGGTAAGGGTCCAAGTTCCCAAAGTACTTTCACCATCGAAAGCAGACAATGGGTTGTTGGGGATAAAGGTACCATTGATCGTTGGTGTACCGGCACCACACTCATCTTCAACAGGAGTGGCTGCTTCGTCATCCAAGGTAGCATCGATGTTGTCTCCGCTACAACCAAAAGTGGTTGCGGGTACTCCAGGACGGTCAAAGATGACGACTGAAGTTCCAGCTGGAGAGGTCAGTACCATATCAAGGTCACCTACCCAAGTGTGGGAAACGTTCAAGTCTACATCCAAGTCGGTGATGGTCACGTCGTCGGTAATGTCAATGGTCACGGAAACCCCTGGCTGTGTATTGTCTGGAATGGCAACACCTGGGGAATCGCTCACAGAGTCTGTAATGGTAGCGGGCTCGCCGTTACATACAATTACAGGTGCGATGTTGTCTTCAACAGTTACAACAGCTTCGCAAGTAGATTGGTTGCCATCGTCATCGGTAACCACCAAAGTAACGTTATTGGTACCTACATTGCTACAATCCAACAATAGATCAGGAACTGTAGTGATGTTAGCTTCTTTGTACACCAATGCCTTGATGTTGTTCAAGAATCCATCGGGTGAAAGGATAGCATTGGCAGTACCAGTGTTTACGTCGATGGTGTAAATGGTACTACAACCAAAGGTCGTAGAGGCCACTACTTTATCGTTACCTACATATTCCATAGCTTGTGCGGTTCCACCACAACCACCATCAACAGTAGCAAAACTGAATAGGAAGTTGGTAGCACCTGCAGTAGTTACTTCGTAAATATCAATAACACCAAAACTATTAGAGTAAATGATGCGGTTGTTATCAGAGTCGAAGGTCATACCGTTACCACCACTGTTAGGTACGGTGGCAAAAGCAGCAGGAGCAAGAGTTCCTGGGTCGATGGTATTGATGGTACCGTTTCCAAAAGAAACGTACAAGGTACCGTCGTTACCAAAGGCCATACTATTAGGATTGGTAGCTCCTGTTGAAGATACGACATCTCCAATTTCAGATATGATGGAAGCTGTATCCAAATCGTAAGTAAACAACGCTCTGTTAAAAGTTGTTGGTGAATCGCCTAATAGGTAAACAATGCCACTGGTTGGATCGATGTCCATGGCATAGTTGGTATTCAAGGTAGTACTACCATAAGGGTTATCAACCAAGGTGATGGCATCGGTAACAGGATCGTAATCGTAACGGGCTACGTTGCCAGTGCCGGTCCATGGATATACGGCGAAAAGACCTTCAAGACCTGTTCCTACACCAATTTCAAGGCTGGCAATGTTACAGTTGTCCGTGCTACCGCCGTCAATTTCGCCTGGGGTCAATACGTATTCCCCGTTGGCATCCAATTGTACCGTAATATCTTGGCAAACGGCATTTGGAGCTTCTGTGTCATTTACGGTAATGGTAAACTGACAAGTAGCAGAGTTACCGGCCATATCAGTTGCGGTGAACTCAATAAGGGTATCGCCCACAGGGAAAGTACTTCCAGAGGCGGGGCCCATGGTTTGGGTCACGGTATCTAGGTCTCCATCAGGGTCGATGGCCACTGCGTCAGCAAAATTTACTACCGCACCACAAACTCCCGCATCGTTGTCCACGGTAATATCCATGGGGCAGGAGATGATTGGTGGATCGCCCAAAATAGGAGCAAAATTGATACAGAAATTGGTTAAAGTACCGTCATCAAAGGCAGGAACATCGTCCGTAACCAAAAGCGTCCAGGTACCGTTAATGTCTTCACCGTTATAAGCACTGGCAAAAGTCCCTCCTTGTGCTTGGAACGTTCCTGTAAATGGAGGAGAGCCTGTAGTGATTAAAGGAGCGCCATCTTGGAAGACAGTTCCAGTATAGTTATCGCCCGATCCTCCATTGTCCAAGGACAAATCCAAGATAGTTCCAGCGGGAGATTGTAGGCGGATATCTACATCCTCATCCCAAGTATGGGTAATATCTAATTCTACGCTATCTAATGTATAATTGGTTCCCAAAATACCGGAATCCCCAATTGGGATGTCAGCGGTAATACTGGCTGGTGGGCCAAATTCCCCACCGAAATCCTGTGGTACATCCAAAGTACAATCGGAAATTGGACCACCAGGCATATCACACATGATGACCCCACCGTTGGCAGCAAAGGAAAACTGAACGCTACAGTTTGCAACCGCTGCAGTATTGGTAAAGACTACTTCAAACCAACCCGGCTCTACGGTCATAGAGAAGGGCTGTGTAGTGGAAGCTCCCACATCGCCCAAGAAGTTAACCCCTTGGTTAGTAGGGTCGTAAGGAGTGGTGCTCCCACCTCCGGGCTCTTGGAAGACCAAGGCATGACCATTGGTTGCACAAGGACCCGCTCCACTGTTGGGGTCAAAGTTTACAGTGATACAGGTTGATCCTGTATCATCGTTCCAAAAACGAACCGCAGTCCAGTTGTAGGTCGTACCGGCGTTGAAAATTCCAGGATAGACCTTGGAAGGACAGTTGCTGGGAACACCGTCCCTAAAAATCCTTCCCATTTGAGTGCCGGAGCGCACAAAAAAACCAGCGGGTTCCGCGTTCAGGCCAATTTGTAATTCGATCGGTGACGTCAAATCGTTACAATCACCTTGACCGAACGTTTGAAATGTAAACGAAAGAAAAAGGAAAAAACCCAGGAAAAGGGTTTTTCCAAAATAGTTGTTTTTCATAATGAATTAATTTAGTTCTAGTCACCCCAAAAGTAATGGAAATAATTTCATTGAAAAATAAAATTGGCCTTTATTTTAGGGGTATAACAAAAAAAACGCCCAAGCGGGCGTTTTGAAATTTGTAATGAAAGACCTACTTAATCATTTCATAGCTCCTTTTTATGAATTCGGTAAGCGCTTCTCCCTTGAGTAAGTTTTTGCTCAACTTAGCCAAATCCAGCGCTTGGTGGATCAAGCGTTCCTTTTTCTTTTGGGTTTTGGTATTAAGGATTTCGCTTACCAATTCGTGGTTGGTATTGACCACTAAATTGTACATCTCCGGCATCTGCCCCATTCCGAACATTCCTCCACCGGTTTGTTGCATTTCTTTCATACGCCGCATAAATTCGGGTTCGGTAATGATAAAGGGTTGCGCATTGCTGTCCATGGCCTCCATTTGAATTGAGAATTGTTCCTTTGGGACCACGTTTTCAAGAGCATCCTTAAGGGTATCCTTTTCTTCATCAGATAATTTAGATAGGGAGGTGTCTTCTTTTTTGATGAGATTTTCTATGGCATCACTATCGACTCGTACAAAGGAAATTTTTTCCTTTTCATGTTCCAATTTTTGAAGTAAATGGGGCACAATGGGCGAGTCCAGAAGGAGTACTTCATACCCTTTGCCCTTTGCAGCTTCGATGTAACTGTGTTGTGCCTCTTCATTGGATGCATAAAGAATTACCAATTTTTCGTCCTTATCGGTTTGATGGTCTTTGATTTTCTCAACGAGTTCTTCGTAAGTATAATAGGTATGGTCTACAGTTGGATAGAGGGCAAAAGCCTGGGCTTTTTCGAAAAATTTCTCTTCGGTAAGCATGCCGTACTCAATCACAATTTTGACGTCGTTCCACTTTTGTTCAAACGCTTCCCGGTTGTCATTGAAAAGGCTTTTAAGTTTGTCGGCCACCTTTCGGGTAATATAATTGGCAATTTTCTTAACGGCACCGTCTGCCTGCAAATAACTCCTCGAAACATTCAATGGAATGTCGGGACTATCGATGACCCCACGCAGCATGGTAAGGAATTCCGGCACAATGCCTTCCACGTTGTCGGTAACAAACACCTGGTTTTGGTACAATTGGATACGGTCTTTTTGCATTTGCAGATCTTGGGTCATCTTAGGGAAATAAAGAATTCCTGTAAGGTGGAAAGGATAGTCTACATTTAAGTGTATGTTAAAAAGAGGCTCCTCAAACTGCATGGGGTATAATTCCCTGTAGAACTTTTGGTAGTCCTCATCTTTGAGGTCTGCGGGCTGTTTGGTCCAAGCCGGATTGGGATTGTTGATGATGTTGTCCACTTCCTTGGTGGGTGCAGGATCTTCTTCTTTAGCACCTTCGGGTTTTGGAAGGTATTCGGTTTTGGTTCCAAACTTGATTGGTATGGGCATGAATTTGTTGTACTTTACCAACAGCTCCCGGATCCGATTTTCATCCAAAAACTCCTTGTCACTATCATTAATATGCAGGATGATTTCGGTACCTCGTTCTTTCTTATCGTGTTCGGTAAGGGTGTAATTGGGAGAACCGTCGCAAACCCAGTGTGCTGCGGGTGCGTCCAAATAACTTTTGGTGATGATTTCTACCTTGCTGGCAACCATAAAGGCTGAATAAAATCCAAGCCCAAAATGCCCTATGATACCAGCGTCCTTACCTTGTTTGTCTTTGTACTTTTCCAAAAATTCTTCGGCACCTGAAAATGCAATTTCATTAATGTATTTTTGAACCTCTTCGGCCGTCATCCCGATGCCTTGATCGATGATGTGCAATTGTTTTTTCTTTTTGTTGACCTTAACCTCAATAATGGGATGGCCGTACTCCACTTTGGCCTCGCCAATACTGGTAAGGTGTTTCAGTTTGAGTGTAGCATCGGTAGCATTGCTAATTAACTCACGCAAGAAGATTTCATGATCGCTGTACAAAAACTTCTTGATTAGTGGAAAAATATTCTCTACGGATACATTAATGGTTCCTTGGCTCATGACATTAAAATTTTGTTTGTTTCGCCTTGTTCAAATAAAATACCAATTTAAAGAACGTGACAAGCTGTCATAATTTGAATAGAAGCATGTAATTTTGTTTAAATTATTTTGAAATATATTAAACATTTTATATATTGCAGTATTAGAATTGCTGTGAAAGTACATCAACTCTAAGACTTATTGGTTAGGTTGTTTGAACCGAGGCATGAAAACACATGCCTCGGTTTTTTTTGCCATTTTCTGAAAAT
>DJVA01000061.1 GCA_002440705.1 Flavobacteriaceae bacterium UBA6268
ATTTCCACGGGATATTGAAACGAAAGGAATACTCCTCTGTGGGCACGTTCCTCGGGATCCAATTCTAAAATATCCTCACCATCCAACAGGATTTCTCCTTCATGAACCTCAAACTCTTCTTTACCTGCAATGACGGAAGCAAAGGTGCTCTTGCCCGAACCATTAGGCCCCATGATGGCATGTACCTCACCGGGTTTTACGTGAAGGTCGATTCCTTTTAAAATATCCTTGTCCTCTACACCTGCGTGTAAATTTTTAATTTGTAGCATGATCAACTTTTCTTTTCTTCAATTTTGATGTCTGCATCGGCCGGGGCGTTCCCAACGGCAACAATTTCCTTGATGGTGATGATTTCTTCCCAAACCTGTTTGCCCTCGTCCAAAGCAGGGTTGCGGGTTACTTCACCTTTTACAACCACGGGAACCATGTCGTACTCCTCCTTTTTGATGGGCGCAATTTTTTGACCCAATTCTTTGGCCAAGTCGTCCAAGGTCACTGCATAGATAAAAGTATCGCCCTTAAGGACAGAACCGTCTTCAGAGTAGAAAAACTCACCAGAGTAAGCCCGATAACCTGAATCCAGAAGTTTTGGTGCGTTTTCCATACCGTTTTCGGCATTTTCTTCCGAATTTTTACAGGAAATCACTACGAATGTCATTAAAAGTGCTGTTGCTAAAACAATTTTTTTCATGATGGTTATAATTTTTATCCTACGGATCCTTCCAAACTTATTTCCAACAATTTTTGGGCTTCCACGGCAAATTCCATGGGAAGCTTGTTGAGTACTTCCTTACTAAAGCCATTAACAATAAGAGCAATCGCCTTTTCGGTGTCGATCCCCCTTTGATTGCAATAAAATATTTGATCTTCCCCAATTTTACTGGTGGTTGCTTCGTGTTCAATTTGAGCCGTTTTATTGCTTGCCTCGATGTAGGGGAATGTATGGGCTCCACAATTGTTGCCCATCAAAAGCGAGTCACATTGCGAGAAATTACGGGCGTTTTCCGCTCTTGGGCTAATTTTCACCAGACCCCGGTAACTGTTCTGGGATTTTCCGGCAGAAATTCCTTTGGAAATAATGGTACTCCTTGTATTTTTTCCAAGGTGAATCATTTTCGTCCCCGTGTCGGCTTGTTGGTAATTGTTGGTTACCGCAATGGAATAAAATTCCCCGATGGAATGGTCTCCTTTCAAAACGCAACTGGGATATTTCCAAGTTACGGCGCTGCCGGTTTCGACTTGGGTCCACGAAATTTTGGCATTTTTCTCGCACAATCCTCGTTTGGTCACGAAATTGAATACGCCACCTTTCCCATCCTTACCGCCTGGGTACCAATTTTGAACGGTGGAGTATTTAATTTCGGCATGGTCCAAGGCAATCAATTCCACAACTGCCGCATGCAATTGGTTCTCGTCGCGCATGGGGGCGGTACAGCCCTCCAAATAACTTACATAACTGCCTTCATCGGCAATAACCAACGTACGTTCAAACTGACCCGTACCTGCTTGATTGATGCGGAAATAAGTTGAAAGTTCCATAGGGCAACGAACGCCTTTTGGGATATAACAAAAAGATCCATCACTAAATACAGCACTGTTTAGGGCTGCATAAAAATTATCTTTTTGTGGGACAACGGTGCCGATGTATTTTTTTACCAGTTCGGGATGCTTTTGAATGGCCTCAGAAATGGAACAAAAAATAATGCCTCTCTCCGCCAATGTTTCCTTAAAGGTGGTTGCAACCGAAACGGAATCCATGACAATGTCTACTGCCACTCCGGCCAACTTTTTTTGTTCATCCAGGGAAATTCCCAGTTTGCTGAAGGTTTCCAGCAATTCGGGATCTACTTCATCCAAGCTATTGTATTTCGGTTTTTTGGACGGGGCAGAATAGTAGGAAATGTTTTGAAAATCGGGTTTGTTGTAACGAATGTTGGCCCATTCGGGCTCTTCCATTTGCTGCCAGGCACGAAACGATTCCAAGCGCCAATCGGTCATCCATTGTGGCTCTTCTTTCTTTTTGGAAATGGCCCTTACAATGTCTTCATTCAAGCCTACAGGAAAAGTATCCGATTCAATCTCGGTATAAAATCCGTATTCGTATTCCTTGGTCTCGAGTTCCTTTTTTAAATCGTCTTCTGTAAACTTTCCCATTTTTTTTGAGTCACTATTTACAATGAAAAGCTCTCACCACAACCACAGGTCCTTTGCGCATTGGGGTTGTTGAATACAAACCCTTTTCCATTCAACCCACCACTGTATTCCAAAGTGGTGCCCACCAAATACAGGAAGCTTTTCTTATCTACAACAATCTTTACGGCATTGTCTTCAAAAAATTTATCCTCTGGCGAGTGCTCCTTGTCAAATTTCAATTCATAAGACAATCCAGAACATCCTCCACTTTTCACCCCAACCCGAACAAAATCGGAAGTAGGGTTAAATCCTTCTTCTGCCATCAACTGCGCAATTTTCGATTTAGCGGTGTCACTAACCTTGATCATTAATATAGATTTGTTCTAAATTACGGCAAATATACTGCAAATCCCGTGTTTAACCATAACAAAGGAACATTTAAACGCAATAGCATAATAGATTTAAGTAATAATTAACAAAGCCAGATAAACAGGGCTATTCGCGGAAGTCGGGGTTGTTAATGAAGCTGGGGTCTGAAAGGGAAAGGAGAAAAGCCTTGAGGTCTGCTTTGTCTTCTTCAGAAAGCTGTACGCCTCCTTGCGCTATTTTTTTCATAAGTGGATCGACGGTTTCAGAGTACACCAAGCCTTCACTATAATGGTTGATGACCTCATCCAATGTGGCAAACCGGCCATCGTGCATGTAAGGCGCGGTAAAAGCCAAATTGCGAAGGGAGGGCGTCTTAAATTTTCCATCATCACGGGGATCTCCGGTAACCAGCCCCAGACCTTTGTCGGGAGGAAATTCGTCCAGGCCATTGTTGTGAAAAATATTATCAGTCCACAAAGGATTCAACGGGTTTCCATGGCAATGGAAGCAATCGCCTTTGGTTTCGTCCAGGAAAACATTCAAGCCGTTCATTTCAGAGGGCGTAAGGTTGATCTCCCCTCTTTGGAATTGATCGAAGCGGGAATTGGCCGTAATCATGGTTCTTACAAATTGGGCAATTGCTCGGGAAGTGAGTGCAGAATCAATTTTAGTAGTGCCAAACGCCTTCTCAAAAAGCATGGGATATTCTGGGTCATTCTGAAGGGAGGCTACTGCATTGGGCCATGTATTGGCCATTTCTATGGGGTTGGTAATGGGCTCTAAGGCCTGTGCTTCTATGGACGGGGCGCGTCCATCCCAAAAGAATTTTTGTCCGTAGTTCCAGATTAGGTTTTGAAGGGGCATGGAGTTTCGGATCCCGATACTGCCATCAATCCCGATGCTGAACTGTCTGGGATCGGTGAAGGCATTTTCCGGGCGGTGACAGGTGGCACAAGCTTGTGTGCCATTGGCCGAAAGAATGGGATCAAAAAACAGCTTTTTCCCCAGTGCTATGCCTTCTTCCGTTAACGGGTTTTCTTCGGGTAGGACAGGGGGTAAAATATTGGCTTCAAAAAATGCAGGAAGCTCGAGCGTTACCGGAGTAGCAGTGTACCCCCCGTTGCCATCGTCCTGGTTACAGGCAACAAGGCTAAGGAGAAGTACACAAAATGCTAATCGGTAATGCATAAGTTCAGAATTTATTAATCGTCGTGAGGAGCCACACTTCCTAGGCTGAAAACCCCATTGGAGCCATTTTGGTTCATCATGATCTGGGCATTGAAATTGGGCATCAACGTGGTATAAAGCTGCGTAAGGTCCCAAGTGTTTGGGTTTTTAAACCATTCGGCCACATTCATCTTAACTTCAATCTCCAAATCGTCGGTAATGGTTATTTCTCCCAGATTTACCTCAAAGGAGGTATCTTGGGTCAATTCCAAAGTCCCAGGACCGGGAGGCAACGACGAATGTTTGTTCGCTCTAATGGTATGGTACTGAAAGTTGATCTCGGCAGGCACAGTGGTACTGTTGGTATATTTGCCTTCCATTCGCATGTAGTGATAACCACCGCCCAGCATATCGGGAACGTTCCAACCACCGTCGGCGGAGTTGAGGTCGGGGTGGTTCATGTCATTATCTTCGTCGTTGAAACCAAACCTGAAAGTTACCGTGTAGCTACCCTCTGGGATTTCAACATCTGGAATGAAATGAAGGTTTTGACCGTCCCGAACATTGACCAAGTTATAATCCCCGGCGGTATAAACTTCACCGGTACTGCTTGTAAATGTAATGTCAGAAATCAAATAGACCAATTTGGAGAGGGTTAAAGTCTCACCATGGGCAGTTGTATAGGTGGTGACATCAAAATTGGCATTTTGGATGTCGGCCCCATCCCAGTTTTGGCTAAAGACAAAGTGCACAGGGAAAGTTTGGTATGGCGCGGGATCATTACCGTTGCTACAGCTTGCTAATAGCACGGATACAGTGAATAAAAAAGCAATTTTTTTCATAGGTTTTTAAATGGGTCTTTTAATTGATTTTAAAGATTAAAAAGTCTTTGGACCCTTTGTTCTCGGTAATATCGCCGTCATTGCTTTCCGAATTACCTACTACAATAATGGATCCGTCGGCGGTATAAATGGCACTTTCTGCAAAATCCAGATTAGCCCCACCTATATTTTTTTCAAACAATAGCGTGCCTTGGTCATCTACTACGATGGCCCAGGCATCATTTTGCCCTTTGTTGGCAGTAGCGTCCCCGTTGGCACTTCTACACGATCCAATGATCAAGTAATTGTTATCGCTGATAGGGAGTATTTTTTTTGCCGAATCAAATTGATCCCCACCATAGGTTTTTTGCCAGAGGATATTTCCGGTTGGACTCATTTTGATGAGCCAAACATCGGCATTTCCTTTATTTTGGGTTACATCCTGATCGTTGCTTCGGGTATCGCCAACCACAAAAAAATTACCGTCCGAGGTAGGCTGGATGTCATAAGCAATGTCAATTTCACTTCCACCAAACGTTTTGGTCCAAAGCTTGTCTCCAGCACTGCTCACCTTAACGACCCACCAGTCGTAGGTGCCGTGTGAATTTTCGATGTCGGAGTTTTCCCCGGGAACGCTTTCGGAAGTTCCAACCATCAGGAAATCGCCTTCAGCAGTTTCAATGGCCCGGTAACATTTGTCAAAGTGAACACCTCCAAAATAGCGGGTCCAGAAATAATCGCCTTGGGCATCCATTTTGATGCCCCAATATTCACCAACACCGTGTAAGGTACTTTGCGGTGCACGGTCGTTATTTCCTTCACCTCCACTAGCTGTTACATCAAAATAACCTGCGGCAAAGTAGCCTCCGTCATGGGTTTCGAATACATCAAAAGCTTGATCGTTTCCGGCATATCCATAGTTTTGGCACCATACTTCGTTACCATTCTCATCAATTTTCAAGAGCCAATAATCATAAAATCCTCCATTGCTTCCAAGGTCGCAGTTATTGCTTTGGCTGTAGCCGGAAAGGACGTAACCGCCATCGCTGGTTTTGTGAATGTTGGTGGCAAGTTCATCACTAGTATCTCCGTAAACCTTACTCCAGATAATATTTCCTGTTTTGGAAATTTTTAGGACCCAATAATCACTGTCTCCTCCTGTTTTGATTCCCGAAAGTTCCCCATCGGTGCTAAAAGTAGCTCCAAGCACCACATAATTGCCATCGTTAGCTTCTACAACGCCAACCGCTTGATCAATGTCACTACCTCCATAGGTCTTGAGCCAAGTTAACTCGCCTGTGAAGGTATTGCCCTGTGGGTCATCGTCGGTAGTGTCATCAACAATGACGGTGTCGTCCGTTTTTGGCGTTCCTTCATCTTTGTTACAGGATACAATAATTGTAAGGAACGTTAAAAAAAATAAGTGCGTTAATGTGTTCCTTTTTAATAGCATTTTTTTGAATTAATTTACTACCAACCTTTGCGTGGTATTTCCATTGATGGTTACCAAGTACATTCCAGAATGATAAGTGGATATGTCAATTGTTTTGGAAAAGCTAGGGGTAATTTCACGATCCAAGATCACTTCCCCTAAGAGATTGCAAATAGTGATATGGCTTATTTGTTGGTTCTTGGACTGGACATCAATATGTGTGTGGGCTGGATTAGGGTTAATAGCAAATACATCCATGGTGGGATCGGTGACTGAAAGGCTAGATTCCTTTACAAGGGTAAATCCGCCACCACCGCTAATAACAATATTCCCACTTTCAAAGAAAGGATATACGTTCCAAACTCCTCCAAAGTTGGCGTTGTTGTTACTGGGGTAGGTGTCGAAATAACCAATTTCCGACATGTTTTGATTGGCAATATCTGCGATGTCAATGATGCGGATTCCTCCACTGTAATTGGCCAAAAAGTATTTATCCCCAACGACATAACCATTGTGGTCGATGGAAGCAATGTTTCCGTAGTAGTCGAAATAAAAGGAAGCATTGTCCAGATCGCTTACGTCAAAAACCAAAGTTCGTGTGTTGAATCCAAAATCGGATTCATCCAATTCGTCACCAACAAGAAAATAGTGGCGGTCTTCCGTTAGCCAACCTTGGTGTGTGTAGGCGACATTACCATAAGTGATGGATTTGATCAATTGCGGGTTGGCCTTATTGGTTACATCAACAATAACCACTTGATCTTCATTGGATCCAAAGAATATTTCGTGACCGATGTAGTCCGTATCAGGGCCATCGTACGTTATGATTTGAGCATCGTGGCTATAATTGCTGCCTGAGTAACCCCCATCGGCTACTGGGTTTAAGGGATCAGAAATGTCTATAAAATGTGGGCCACCATTAAAAGTACTGGTCCCAATGGCATAAGCATATCCCGTATCTTCATTGATGGCGATGTTGTGGCAATGGCCAAAACCACCATAGTAAGC
>DJVA01000059.1 GCA_002440705.1 Flavobacteriaceae bacterium UBA6268
GAACTTCAAAAAACGCAATATTGAAAAAAAACAGTTTGACTTGTGGAACGAAACCTTCCAAAAGCTTCGGGAAACGATTCAGCAACAAATTGTTATCCAAAAAAAATAACCCGCTATGAAAAGACTTCTGTTCCAGACCTGTTTTATGGTTGCTTTTTGTGTTTCGGCTTTCGGTCAATCCAAAGATTTAAAAGAACTTCAGCAAAAATTTTGGAATACCACCAACAAGCAAAGTAAAGTTACCGAGATTCCCGAAAAGTGGAACAATGAAAGTGCCGTAGTGCTTTACCGCGATGAATTTTACCAATATACCAACAATGGAAAAAAAATGTATAACCCCTCCCATTTTCATCAAAGGGTGTTGTTATTGGACAAAGCGGCCATTGAGAATTTTTCGGAAATAAGCATTGACAAAGACGACCGGATTGGTGGATTATTCATGAATTGGAAAAAGGATGTTACCACGGTAGGCATCAAAATCGTGAAGCCCAATGGAGAAGAGCGTATCATCGACGTAGATAATGAAAAAGTATCCCAGGATGCCGAATTTAAAGTTGCCATACCCAACCTGGAAATAGGAGATATTGTGGATATTTTCATCTTTGAGGACGATTACCTCCGAAGCTTTTCGGGAACCCATGTGTACGACCCCGTAGAACGAGTGCTAAGCACTCAATATCCGGTATTGTTCAGCAGGCTGGCTGTGGAGGTAGAGAACGATTATTTCCTGAATATGGAATCCTTTAATGGAGCTCCCAGAATCAAAGAGGAACAGACCGATAAAAGAGCCACAAGGCGTTACGTCTTGGAGGCTTCCGATTTGGAGAAGAGTGATTTTCCAAGATGGTTTTACCCTTTTGCAGAATTTCCTTGCCTGAAATTTCAGGTGGTGTTCGCGCTCAAAGCCAAAAACGAAGATTACGCGGGTGTCTTCTTAGGCGATAAAGATGCTGAAAGAAAAACCGGGGTAACCAAGGATGAGATTGTGGAATATTACGGAGACCGGTTTGATGCCAGTAACAAAAGCAGTGTTAAAGACGTACTCAAGTACCTGGAAACTCTTGGACCAATAAGCAAAAGGGAACAACTGGAAAAAGCACTCTACTACGTAAGGCATAAAAGCTTCAATCGGTTTTTCGAACTTTTCATCGCTAGGGAAAATAACATTGCCCCTTTTGCTTTGCCCTGCGATACGGATTACGTGATCCTAAACGAAAACTCCTTTGTAAATTACTTTGCTGGTTTGGCCAAACAGCTTGAAGTAGACTACGATATCGTAATTGCCACGGCCGATTACAACGGTAGTATTGACGATCTACTGCTGCGTTCCAATGTTTCATACGGACTTCGATTTAACTTCGATACCCCGATGTATCTTTTTGATGTTTCGCCCCACGTACAAGCCGACTTTTTCCCGTACAGCCTTGAAGGAACCAAAGTATACACGTTGGCAGTGCAAAAAAACCGAAATATTGAAGGGGTTACCTTCGACCATCTTCCAATGACCACTTCGGACAAGAATTTGTCCAAGGAATCGGTTGAGATTTCCTTTGGGGACGATTTCAAAAAAATAAACGTGAATAGGGAATTGAACTATACGGGACATTATAAAGTTGAAAACTTATCCCGAAGATTGGTGCTTCAGGATTTTCTGGAAGAGGAATTTCAACATTACAACACAAAACATTTTTATCACTGCAAGGAGAAACAAGGAAAAAAGGAAGCCGTGATTGAGCAAAAAATCAATTCGGCCATGGAAACTTACGAGAAAAATAAAAAAGATAGGATCGAAACCATCGTATCGGAAAACTACGATGTGCCCATTAAAGAATACGGTTACGAAGTAAAGGAAACCGGAAGGTATTCCAATGACCCATTGATTATTCGTGACCACTTCACCATTGAAAACGAGTTTGTAAAAAAAGCAGGTAAAAATTACATCGTCGAAGTAGGAAAATTTATTGGAGGGCAAGTTCAACTTAGAGAAGAAGAATTGGATCGCAAAGAAAATGTGTACCTTAATTTCGCCAAGACCTTGCAGTATGAAATTGCTTTCCAGATACCAGAGGGATATACAGTGGAAGGCCTTGAAAAACTCAAAAAGAATGTCCAGAACCAAACGGGCTCATTTGTAAGTGATGCCAGCATTAAGGATGGTAAGGTAATTTTCTCTGCAACCAAAGTATATGCTAAAAAAACCTATACCTCCCAGCAATGGTCCGATATGATTCCATGGCTTCAGGAAGCTTACGATTTTTCCCAGGAAAAGGTAATGTTTAAGAAAATTTAAAGCCCTGAAGCGAGAAATTTGCCGAAAAAGGTAGGGTAAAACCAGGCTTTCTTGTTTTAGTTTAAAAGTCAACGCTTTTAACTAAATATAAAACCATGCGATTTATCCTTTCCATTGGAATTAGTATACTTCTTTTAAATACCTCCTGTACTTCGCATACCTATGATGATGTAGTAGATACTACTCCTCAGGGAAACGACCAACCCGTTACCTTTCAGGATGTGAAATTTGTTTTTGAAACTATTTGCCAACAATGCCATACCAACCCCCCACAAAATGGTGCCCCCATGCCTTTGGTTACGTTTCAGAATGTGCGCGAAGCCGTATTAACAAGAGGTCTTTTGGAGCGCATTAGTCGCGATGAAAGTGATCCAGGGCTGATGCCTTTTGGCGGACCTAAGCTTCCGCAAAATATCATCGACCTTATTTTTCAATGGGAAGCAGACGGTTTGTTACAAAATCCTTAAACCATGAAACTAAAACTAACCCTTCTTTTCTTACTTATTTTATATGTCTGTGCGGTTAGTGCCCAGACAAAATACAGTACCAAGTCTGGAACCATTACTTTTGAAGCTTCAGTTCCAAGTTTTGAAGAGGTAAAGGCCACCAATGAGCAGGTAAGTGCCGTTCTGAATCTCGACAATGGTACATTCGCAGCCCTGGCCTTGATTAATGGGTTTCGTTTTAAGGTAGCGCTGATGGAAGAACACTTCAACGAAAATTACATGGAATCGGCTACCTTTCCAAAAGCTACCTTTAAAGGAACCCTAGATGGATTTAGCCCTTCTAGCCTAACCGGGAATGCTTCCAGTTTTATCCTGAAAGGGGAACTAACCATTCATGGGAACACACAGCCATTGGAATGCCTGGCACAAGTGTCGAAAACTACGGATGGTGTAAGGATGGAAACCTCCTTTGTGTTGAATCCAAAAGAGTTTGATATTGAAATCCCTCAAATAGTAAGCAGTAAAATTGCCAAGGAAGTGCTTGTTTCAGTATCCTTGCTTTTAAAGTCCTGAAATGAAAAGAAAGAATTTCCTAATCATCATTGTATTGATTCTTGCTTTAGCGGCCTATTTTGGATATCGTTACCTATACCATTCGCATCGCAACATTCAACAGGAGGCCCCCATGGCTTCAATGCCCGTAGCGGATATCCAAGAACTCTTTAAGGCTGGGAAGGCAGACTCTTTAATGAACAAGGCCGTCATCGTTTTTGGAATAGTCACCGAACTGGAAGGTAAAAGCCTTACCTTGGAGGGTGGTGTATTCTGTAGTTTTGATGAAATGCCAACAGGGCTTTCCCTTCAACAGCAAATTACGGTAAAAGGACGCTGTGTAGGTTACGACGACCTTTTTGAAATTGTAAAACTAGACCAATGCCAAACACAATGATTTACTCAAAGAAATTAATAGCCCTTATGGTACTCTTGTTGCCCATTTTAGCAACTGCACAAGAGGATTTACTGGAGGGCCTGGAAAATGAAACTGAAGTCAACCAAGAAGTTTCTGCCGCTTTCAAGGGATTGAAAGTGGTGAACTTTGAGTCGACGAAATTGGCCGGCAAAGGCGATTTTTTCTTTATTGTTTCGCACCGTTTCGGAACGGTTAAATATGGATTTGATGATTTTTTTGGATTAGACAATGCCGTAACCCAATTGAAATTCGTGTATGGCATTGGGGAACATTGGAATGTAGGTGTAGCACGGAGTTCATTTCAAAAAAAGTATGGAATTCATTTTAAATACAGGGTTTTGCAGCAAAAAGAAAATGGATCTCCCTTTACTTTAGTTGGCTACCATTTGGTAACCATCAATACTTCCTTGGACAAGGATTTACTGCCAAATTTGGAATTTGGGGATCGGCTTACGTATACCCACCAATTGCTTTTGTCGAGAAAAATTAGCGAATCCCTATCTTTGTTATTAGCGCCAACCTATGTGCATGAAAACCTTGCAACGAGGAGTTCTGTTCAGCAAGACGATGAAACGGTTTTGATTTATGATGAAAAAAACAGCCAATTTGCCTTGGGAATGGGCGGTAGGTACAAATTGTCCAAGCGATTGAGTCTTAATCTCGATTACGGAATTCATTTAAACCGAAATAGCCACTCCATTTACAAAAACCCATTATCTGTTGGAGTGGATATCGAAACTGGAGGGCACGTTTTTCAGTTGCACTTTACCAATGCCCAAGCCATGTTCGAGGAAGGCTTTATCGTACAGGGGAATGGCGATTGGGGCGATGGCGATTTTTTCTTTGGATTTAACCTTAGTCGGGTTTTTTAAAACTAATGTATTATCAGTCAATTAAATAGTAACCTTAAACTTTAAAAAATGAGAAAACTTACACTTTTAACGATTGTACTTTTAATGGGGTTGTTTACCAATGCCCAAACGACCTTTAACCTAGATTGGTTTTCGGGAGTGCCTTCCGGGGATGTTACCATTACCATTGATGTTGGCGATTCGGTTGAATGGACCTGGGCCGATACCTTGCCTCACTCCGTGACCAATGATGCGGGCGCCCAAGAAACTTTTGACAGTGGAATTCTAACGGGATCGGGAACTACCTTCACCTACACTTTTACCCAAGTAGGGGTTAATCCATACCATTGCAATGTACACTCTGGCATGATTGGGACCATTACAGTAGAGCAGGGCCTTTCCGTGGAAGACAAATTTGCGATGAACGTGAACTTTTTCCCCAATCCGGTGCAAAATGCATTGACCATTACGTCACTTTACAGCTTGGACAGCTATCAAATTACCGATATCCTCGGAAAAACTGTAATGCTAACCAAAGTGAGTGGCAATGTAGTGGACGTAAACACTGCATCTTTAAATGCTGGAATCTATTTTGTAACGGTCACTTCAGAAGGAATGGAAACAACCTTCAAAGTGGTGAAACGATAAATATTTTATAAAAAACAACCCAGAAATGGGTTGTTTTTTTATATTTACCACTCATACAAGTCCCCAAAATAATGTATAAGTTTTTTGTGATTCTTTTTTTAATGCTTGGTAATCAGGCATTTTCCCAACTTTTCTATAACGGCTTTGAAGAAGGAGAGTTGGAGGGATGGACAAATTCCGATGGCACAACCAATCAGCTGTCGGTTGAAGGAACCTCCTTTAACTACCTTCAAAAAGTTGCTGACGGAAGCAATACCGCTATGGGCCATTTAAGCATCGTCAATGCTTCACCGGAGTATTGGGCTGGAGATTATTTTTACACGCCTTTCGACACCCAAGCCCTACGTACCATAGACGATATCAATGTTAAAAATCCAAACAATTTTGACCTTTACCTTCGTTATGGATTTACAGGAGCAAATGGATATACCGTCGTTACCACAAACCCTATAGTGGTTCCTTCGCAGACGGATTGGGAAATATATACCAATTTCTATGGGATTGATGAGGGAAGCAATGTGCTTTTGAACCTTACGGTTTTAAACGATACTTCCGGAATGCCATGGGAAGAGGTAATGCAGCATGTTTACGAATTGTTTCAGGATGTGGTGGAAATCAAAATTTTCCACAACCCAAACATTTCCTATGAAGGACTTGCTGTTGAAGGCTTGTTGCAAATTGAATCAATCATCTCTTGGGAACTGCTTTCCAATGCATCTTTTTCCATTCCGCAGGCAACCATCTATCCAAACCCTGTGTATGATGCATTTCAGGTTAACTCCAATACCATCATAAAAAGCATCCTGTTTTATAACGCCCAAGGAGCAAAAATAAGGGAATATAAGCTGAATGCTACCCGTGGGGAGTTTGACATTTCTTCACTAGTAAGTGGTGTTTACATGCTCGAAATCACTTTTGAGGATGGTAGCAAGACTTCCAAGAAAATGGTTAAAGAATAACAGTTTTAGGATTCGTCTTCTTCGGCGCGTTTCAGTAATTTTTCATCCATACTTTTACTGGTCTTTGCTCCCAGTTTTCGCAATTTTTCGACGCGGTTAATTAAATTACCTTGCCCTTCCGAAAGCTTTTTCATAGCGCCTGTATAGGTATTTTTTGCTGTGTCCATCTGTGCTCCCACCTTGACCAAATCCTCGGTCAGGCGCACAAAAGCATCATAAAGCCTGCCAGCTTGCGTTGCGATTTCTAGCGCATTTTGTTGTTGCTTTTCATTGGTCCACATGCTGTCGATGGTTCTAAGTGTTGCTAGAAGCGTGGTTGGGGTAACAATCACAATATTTTTTTCGAAGGCCCAACTGTAGAGGTTGTTGTCTTGGTTAACCGCAACAGCAAAAGCAGGCTCTATGGGAACAAAGAGCAAGACAAAATCGGGACTTTCGATTTTGTAGATGTCCTGATAGTTTTTTTCACTCAGTTGCTCTACATGTTTTTTTAGGGATGCCACGTGCTCTTTTAGGTGGCGGTTTCTCAAATCCTCTTCTTCTTCGTTTACAAAACGTTCATAGGCGGTTAACGAAACTTTGGAATCGATAACCATTTTTTTGTTTCCGGGCAAATGAATGATGTAATCGGGCATAAGTCTTTTGCCATCTTCAGCGGTAAAACTTTGCTGTTCAAAATATTCTTGATCTTTTTCCAGCCCGCTCTTCTCCAAAACCCTTTTTAAGACCAATTCGCCCCAATTTCCTTGCAATTTGCTATCTCCCTTTAGGGCCTTGGCCAAGTTGGTGGCCTCTTTGCTCATTTGCTCGTTCAATTCCTTAAGTCCAACAATTTGCTGCCGGAGCATCGCATGGCGGTCAATACTTTCCTTATGGGTGTCCTCCACCCGTTTTTCAAACTTTTCGATTTTCTCTTGTAGGGGCTTGAGGATGGTATCGAGGTTTTCTTTGTTTTGTTTGGTGAATTTTTCCGATTTGGTATCGAGGATCTTATTGGCTAGGTTTTCAAATTCCTTGGTAAATTTTTCCTGAAGTTTTTCAAGTTCCTCCTTTTGTTCGTTCAATTTACGATCCAAATGGTCGTTTTCCGAAGTGCGTTTTACCAATTCTGTATTCAAAAACTCCTTTTCCTTCCTTTCTGCCTCACGTGCATCTAGGGCATGCTGCAGGCGTTCGTTGAGTTTTTCCTCTTGATCTTTCAACTGATTGATACGCTCGTCCAGCTTTCCGGTTTGTGTTTTGCTTTTAAGTTGCGCAATGAGGTTGCCCACATAGGCACCGGCCAATGCTGAGATAACACCAATCAAGAATATGATAAAAGGTTCGCTCATAACAGTTTTGAAACTCGGACCTAAAGATAATCAATCCTTGATTGTAAACCGACCGGTTTGTGTATCAAAAACGATGATCTCTTCTGGGAACAATTCTTGAAAACGGTGTTCGGCAATAAGTCGGCTGGGGGTATCATAGTAAAACCCATCCTTGGTAAGGACCATCATGAGGTCACTGAGTTGAAGGGCCAAATCGATTTCGTGGGTTGAAAACAGAATGGTTTTTTCGGTTTCCTGGGTCAATTTTTTAAGCAATTTCAAAAGGTAAGCCCTATGGTACAAATCGAGATGGGTAGTAGGTTCGTCCATAAGGATCAACGGCGTATCCTGCGCTAAGGCCCTTGCAATGGCCACTCGTTGAAACTGTCCGTCACTTAGTTCAAAACATTTTTTGGAAATAAGGTTTTGGGTTTCGGTGAGTTGAATGGCCCAATCCACTTTCTCAAGGTCCTTCGGAGATAGTTTTCCCAGCCAATTGGTGTAAGGATATCTCCCCAGTGAAACAAACTCCTGAACCCTAAGATTTTTGGAGTTAGGAGCCTCTGTTAGTACCAAACTGATTTGTGTGGCCAAGTCTAATGTGTGGTAATTTTCAAGAGGGTTCTCATTTAGGTAAATAGCTCCAGAAAGTTTTTTTTGCATCCCCGAAAGCGTTCGGAGTAGGGTCGATTTACCAATGCCGTTGGCACCTACGATCCCTATGAGTTGCCCTTTCTGGCATTCGAAAGAAATTTGATCGGCTACCTTCAAAGGACTTTTTTTATGGAAATAGCCGATGCTCAGTGCGGTCGCTTTTAAGACGTTATGAATTGCGGTTGGAGCCATCAAAACAACAATTTACGTTTTCGAACCAATAGCCAAATCACCACCGGGGCCCCTACCAGCGAGGTAATCGCATTGATGGGCAGTGTTTGTTCACTGAAGGGAATTTGAGCCACTGTATCACAAATAAGCATAACAATGGCTCCCAACAATAGAACGGCTGGAATTAAAATGGTATGATTGGCTGTAGTAACCCATTGTCGGGTTAAATGTGGAATGGCCAAACCAATAAACGCAATGGGTCCTGCAAATGCCGTAATGGTACCCGCCAAAATGCTGGTAGCGATGATGATGGTGAATGTGGTCCTTTTGAAACGTACCCCCATACTTTTGGCATAATTTTCCCCAAGCAAGAGGGCGTTCAATGATTTGGAAGACCGGAAGGCCAAAAATAAACCAATGATGACCCCTATTCCCAGAATGCTTACTCCCTTCCAGGATTGATTGCCCAAACTTCCAAAAGACCAAAAGACGTACTGTTGCAATTTTTCGGCATTGCTGAAATAGGACAGGACGGCTACCAAAGCGGAAGTCAAACTACCAAACATAAGTCCAATGATAAGCAAGGCCATGGTGTCCCTTACCTTGAACGTTAAGGCCAAAACAGCCAATAATACCAAAAAACTCCCAAATGCCGAAGCAAAGACCAAGCTCCATTCGCCAATTAATACCTGTGTTAAAACGCCGCCAAAAGCCCCAGCCCCTAAAATTAGAAACGCTACACCTAAACTGGCACCACTGCTTAATCCCAAAACAAAGGGCCCGGCCAGCGGATTTCTAAAGAGGGTTTGCATCAATAAACCGGCAACACCTAGGCCACTTCCCACGCAAATGGCTGTGAGGGCTTTGGGTAGTCTGTATTCTATAATGATGTAATGCCAAGTTGATTTTTCGGTAGACCCGCCAAGGAGGCTAGAAAAAATTTCATCCAGGGGGATCGAAACCGATCCCAAGCTTAGATTTAAGATAAAACAAAGTATAAGAATTCCCAGCAATACCAAAAACACATACTTAAAACTTTGTTGGCTTTTCATGGTTACTGCAATGGTTCAAAAAAATGGAATTGGTAATCGGGCATTAGTTCTGGATGAAGAATTTTGATTAAATCCTGTAACACCCAATCGGGACGGTTTGGTGCCAATTCGTAATAAATAACCCCTCCAGTGGCTCCTTTTTTGGAGGTAAACGTATAAACTTTCTTTTGCTTAAAAGCGTCAAATTCCTGGTACACGGAATGTGCCTTAATCATTTGCTCGTAAGAGAAGAATTGACTCGGACCAATCCAAAAATCGGCATGTTGCCCTTTTACCAGCACGCTTTCCAGGTTCAGGGAAAGACTGCCGGTACCCTCCGTGTCTTCCCAGAGATAGGTAGCATGCGCATCTTTGATGAATTGTGCTGCCCAACTATTTCCTTGGGGGAGGTACCAAACATCCTTAAACATGGCTCCACTGAGCACGGTCGGTTTTTGGGATGTTAGTGAGGCTAGGTATTTGGCTTCATTGTATTGTGAAACGATTGTGTCGAAAAGCAAGTTGGCCTCTTGCTCTTTATTAAAAAGTACCCCAAAAAACTTAAGCCATTCTGCTTTGCCCAATGGATGCGTTTCTGTCCAATCGCCATTGTACAACACTGGAATTCCAGATTTTTCAATAGTCGGAATTGTTTTATTGGCGCCTTCAACGGCAAAGGTAACAACTGCATCAGGGGCAAGGTCTATAAGGATTTCCGTATTCAAGTCTTCATTTTTCCCCAACTCAGCTATGGTTCCCTCATTGATGCGAGCCCGGGTTTTTGCAGAAGAAATGTAATCGAGGTTCGGAAATCCAACCAATTTTGAAGCTACTCCCAACATTTCGAGAGAGGGTATATGGGTGGTGGAGGTGACAACAATTGTTTTTAGGGGTACCTGCACAACAGCATCAAACCGTGCTTCAATGCCAAGAGTTGTTGTATCCTTTTTCAGAAGGTAATGATAAGACACTTCACTTCCAGGCCAGGGATTGTTGATGGTTAGTTCCGAATAAGTATCAAAATGATTTATGGTAAATCCTTTTGCATAGTGGATGTGGCTGTCTAGTCCAAGATTATTTTGAGATGCATCTTTTTTTTGTCTGTTTTCACAGGACCCCAAAACAAAGATAATGCATAGAAGGCTTAATATTCGCATGTTCAAAAATAATGGTTTTTAAGGGGGAATAGCAATGGATAAAACTGTAATTTTGGGGTGAATTTTGGTTTTTTCCCCTAACAAGTGGAAAAATGAAAAGGGAATTCGGTGAAAATCCGAAGCTGTTCCCGCAACTGTAAGCCGTCCGAAAGGATAGTGCCCACTACAAAACCACTGTCTGCCCATGCAGATGGGAAGGTATGCACCAGGCAAGCCAGGAGACCTGCCAAGATTCGATGGATGTCAAACTTTCGGGACAAAGGTTTGGGCACTGTGGAAGGCATCAAGTCTGGCCATGTATGCTCCTCTTTTTCCGTTTTAAATTTTTAAAATGAAAAAGTCATTTCTTTTATTTAGCGCGATTTTAGGCACATTAACTGCTTTCGCGCAACAGGTCCAAAAGGATACGGTTCAAACCTTGGATTCGGTGTATATCGATACCAAGGTACCCATCAGCAGAAAAAACAGTGGGAAAATGGTTACGGTGATTTCTTCGGAAACTCTTCGGCAATTTCAGGGGAAATCACTAGCGCAGGTCTTGAACTCAATTTCGGGTTTTGAACTCAATGGGAGCCACAGCAATAATGGTCAAACCCTAGGATACTACGTACGGGGTGGGAAAAACCGTCAGGTACTGATTGTCGTGGACGGGGTTCCTCAAAATGATGCTTCGCAAATTGCAAACGATTATGATTTACGGCTGATACCCTTGGACGAAATTGAAAGGATTGAAGTGTTGAAAGGGGCAGCAAGCACTTTATACGGGAGTGGTGCGGCCACTGCGGTCATCAGCATTACCACCAAAAAGGCTTCCAAGAGCCCCATCGCGATACATACCCAAACAATGCTTGGGACCGATCGTTCGGCTGAGGCAAGCGCCTACCCATTAAAAGCCATCAATAATAGTATCCAAGTAAGTGGCACGATGGGATCCTTTTTTTATAAAGCGGAAGCACAGCACCGCTTCAGCAATGGATTGTCCGCTATCGAGGCCTTGGAGGGAGCCGCTCCTTTTGAGGAAGATAGCTTCAATGCCTTCCAATCCAAAATTCAATTGGGAGTACATTACAATGAAAACATTTCGATAAGCCAGTTTGTAGCTTTCAATCAATTAGAAAATGATTTTGATGATTTTTCTTATACCGATGCCGATTATTCCAATAAAACCCTACAGTACAGCACTGGAGGGCATTTTGAGTGGTGCTTTGGGAAAGGCACTTACGTGTTCAATGATCTTTATAGTGTGATCAAACGCGATATTGCCTCGTCCTTTCCAGCCAAGTACGAATCCAAAACCTATCAATTTGACAATTACCTGCAATACACTATGGTTGAACCGGTTAAGTTGATTTTGGGGTTAGGGGGTAATTTTAGTCGAATGAATGCATTTACGATTCCTTTTGGTGCCACCGAATTTTCAAAGGACATTGATGCGGATCAAGCGCGTCTCAGCTACATCGATCCTTATGTCAATGTGTTATTTACGTCCTCTTTGGGGCTTAATGTAAATGCTGGGGCACGCCTTAACATGCACAGTTTGTACGGAAACCATTGGGTGTATCAGTTCAATCCTTCTTATTATTTGAAGTTGAACCGTTTGTCCATCAAATGGCTGGCTTCCTACAGCACGGCATATAGTACGCCTTCCTTATACCAAATTTATGATCCGTTCTATGGAAATACCCATTTGCAACCGGAGGCGAATACTACTATAGAAGGAGGTATAGAGCTTTCAAGTGGAAAAAGCTACCGTTTGGGATTGCTTTATTTCCAGAGGTTCGAAAAACAGTTTATTGATTTTGTGGCAGTAGACCCTGACACCTTTGCCTATCAATACCAAAATAGTGATGCCGTTTTTAAGTACAATGGATTGGAAACCCAATTGTACCTCCGGTTTTCAGAACAGTGGGATGGCAATTTTAACTATACTTTTACCCACCCCGATGAGGCCTTTAGAATCAGAATTCCAAAACATAAAGTCAATGCGATTTTGAATTATGAACCTACTTCCAAAACGCAAATAGGATTTAGTTATCACTACGTATCGGAAAGGGAGGATCGATATCTTGATCCCAGTACGTTTGAGAATAAAACGGTTTTTCTGAAAGCCTATCACCTACTAAACCTTACCGCAAATCATCGAGTGACCAAACAAATTCATTTGTTTGTAAGTTTGGACAATGTGTTGAACAGCGATTTTGAAGAATTGTACCGATACCAGTCCAAAGGACGGAATATCAGTATGGGATTTGGTTTGGATTTATAAATTGTCAGTCGGATAGGGTATGCAATGCAATTTCGATCATTTTTGAGAACGAGCTTTCACGTTCATCTGCTGAGGTTTTTTCTTTGGTCACCAAAGAGTCGGATATGGTAAGAATGGCCAAGGCCCTCGCATTGTATTTTGCCGCAATGGTGTACAGTCCTGCTGCTTCCATTTCCACACACAATACCCCAAAATTTGCCCATTGTTTGTAGGAATCGTAATCGTCTTCGTAAAATTCATCTGCAGAGAGGACGTTACCCGCCTTGATAGGAATTTTATGTACTTGTGCGTAATTGGCAGCCTTCATGAACAAGTCGAAATTGGCCGTAGGGGAATAATCGGCATTGATGAATCTGGAATTGTTGATCCCAGAGGTCGAGGAAGCGGCCATCGCAATGACAATGTCCCGAAGCCTTACTTCCTTTTGGTAGGATCCGGCAGTGCCTACCCGGATAAGGTTTTTAACCTCATAAAAATTGATAAGCTCGTGGCAATAGATCAATGCCGAAGGAATGCCCATCCCAGTGCCTTGTACTGAAATTCGCTTTCCCTTGAAAGTCCCGGTAAACCCTAACATGGCCCTAACGTCGTTATAACAAACGGGATCTTCTAGAAAAGTTTCGGCAATCCATTTTGCGCGCATCGGGTCTCCAGGCAATAAAACCGAATCGGCAATTTCTCCGGGTTTTGCTTCTATATGAATGCTCATGCTTATTGGGTTTTAATGAGTTGAATTCCATTGGAAGTGCCAATACGGCTTACTCCCATGGCAATATATTCTAGTGCCTCCTTTCCTGTTTTAATACCTCCCGAAGCCTTGATTTTGGTTTGGGGGCCAACAGTACCCTTAATGAGTTCAATATCTTTTATAGTAGCCCCACCGGAACCAAAACCAGTGGAAGTTTTTACAAAATCGGCCCCAGCTTTTTCCACCAGTTCACAGGCGAGTATTTTTTCGGTATCGGTTAGGTAACACGTTTCTATGATTACTTTCAGCACATTTTTTCCGATGGCTTTTTTAACAGCAGCGATTTCCTCCCGGACACTTTTAACCAAACCACTTTTCAAGGCTCCTAAGTTCAATACCATATCAATTTCGTTAGCTCCTTGCCCTATACAATGGGTTGCTTCAAATAGTTTGGCTTCCGTTGCCATGGCCCCAAGTGGAAATCCCACTGTCGCTGCCACCAACACACGTTCGTATTTCAAAATATTCGCGGCCAAATGCACGTAACCACTGTTAACGCATACTGCATAGAATTGATGTTCCACAGCTTCCTCACAGAGCTTTTCAATAGCTCTTGGGGTTGCCGTGGGACTTAATAGGGTATGGTCTATAAACTGGCTAAGTTGCATGTTCATTTCGAGTTTTGGATTCGCTGTACCAATTCGTGTTTTTGTAGTACTCCCGATTGCCGCCATACCTGCTGTCCGTTTTTGAAAAGGATAAGTGTAGGAACGCCTCTTACGTTATAGTTAGTGGCAAGGCGTGGGTTTTTGTCTACATCAATTTTGATAATTTTTACCAAATTGCCCAGTTCTTCCTTTACCTCTTTGAGAATGGGGGCCAACATTTTACAGGGACCGCACCATTCAGCGGAAAAATCCACTAAAACCATCCCATGGGATTCAATAAGGTGGCTAAAACTTGTCTTCATTAACTTTTTAATGGGTTCAAGGGATAGTGTCGCAATACGGACACTAATTTTTCCAAAGGGATTACCACAGAATATTCGCCCGTATAGGCAGGACAAATTACGCAATCTTCGAAATAAAATTCAACCGATCGGCCGTCAACCACAAAATTATTTTTATAGCGGAAGAAATCATCCACAGTAATTTCCCAACAATCGTAAAACACTTCCCCTAGATCTATTCTTTCGCTAAGCGTTTCGTTAAGGATGTTCCGCAGTTCGGCCTCAGACCCCGTATTGAAGAAATCTTCATACTTCATGAACCTTCCTTGCTGAAGTTCAAAGTTGAGGCAATCGAAGGTATAGGCAGGGTGCATCGCGCCAGAATAATAATTTTCTTTATAGAAAAGCACACTGATGAGTTGCTCGTTTACTTGGTAGATTTTATAGCGAACCAAACGCTTTTCCCGGATTTGATGGATGCGAAGTGTATCGCAGAGCAGTTCCTTGTCTTCAAGGATTTGTGCCTCAACTTCAGAAATATTCAAATAATTTTGGCTGATGTATTGGTTGAAATTGGTATGGGTGGGCTTCATGGATTCGTTGAGGAAGGGATAATGAAAATCAAGCACATAAAAATCGGTTTCCTTGTAAAATTCCTTATCTGCAATTAAAGGGCCCAAGTGTTCTCGGTCGTCTTTTTTTTCCTTCAACTCTTTTTGCTTGATCTCAATGGCTTTCTCTACAGTAATGTCTTTATCCGGTTTGGTAACCACTAGCGAATCCTTTTGAAAATCGGTGCTCGTGGTTTCCTTTTCCATGATAAGGGGTTGGGGCCTGTCCTTTTTGCAAGAGGTTACGGCAACCATGAGGAATATGAGTGTTAGAAGGTATTTCATTTCAATGCTTTAAAAGGATTTGAAGTTTTCCCAATAATTGAAGTTCGCTTTTATTTTTTCCCGCAAACGAGTTTGCGATGGCATGTGCTGTTTTTAGGATGAGGTGCTTTCTTTTTGAAGTAAAAAGGGATGGGTGCTCTTTGTAGAATGCCTTAAAACTTTCATAGCAAATTTCTGCATCCAGGCTTTCAAAATCCAGCCAATCAAAAACGATTTCCAGTTGGTAGGAGGCATCCACCCCAAATTCGTCTTTGTAGGTATCGAGAGGCTTCCACTCCTTTTGTACCAAAGTCTTAAGTGTTTCGTATTCCTGTTTGCGCACCACTTTATCGGCGGCAGCTATGGCATAGAAAAGCTCTCCCGTTTTTTGGTAAAAGGAAAGTTGCAATTTTTCAGAAAGGTCCATCTTTCAGGGAATTAGTGAACTAAAATTAACCGCATTTTGCCATCTTTTATATGATAAAAATCAGCAATGGAATCTTTATATTTTTGGCTACATTTGAAGGATGAATTTTTTTCAGAAGGAACACTCCATTTTTGATCTTCTAACAGAAACTATTTCTGAAGGAATTGTCATCGTAGACACTTCTCAAATCATTGTGGCAGTGAACGATACACTGGCACAGCTCTTTGGGTATGAACGCGACGAACTTTTGGGAAAGCCCTTGCAGGTTTTAATACCAATGGAACACAAGTCCAAGCATACTGCCTACGTGCACCAATTTATGGGGCATTCCCAAAAACGAATCATGGGGCAGGGGAGGGAGCTTTTTGGCCTTCGCAAAGACGGCAGCAGCTTTCCCCTAGAAGTTGGCTTGAAGCCTTTTGAAGCCAACGGAAAGCACTGCGTCATGGCCATGGTTATCGATATTTCATTGCAGAAACAGCGAGAACAACAGATGATGGACATCAATGCCGAACTGGAACGCAGGGTCGATGAACGGACCCAGGCCTTACAGGCAAGCATCCTTCACCTAAAAGATGAAATTGAAAAGCGAAAAGAAGCCGAAAACCAAATAAAGGAATCATTGCGGAAGGAACGGGAATTGAACGACCTTAAGACAAAATTCCTGTCCTTGGTCTCCCACGAATTCAAAACACCCTTAAGTGGCATACTTACTTCTTCGTCCCTCATTTCAAAATACACCCAGACCGACCAACAGGAAAAAAGAGACAAGCACATAAAAACCATTGTGAGCAAGGTAAAATACCTCAATAATATTCTGGACGATTTTTTATCCGTGGAACGATTGGAAACCGGAAAGGTAAATTACAAGCTCACAGTTTTTCCCTTAAGTCGTGTTATCAATGAAGTGGTTTACAATTCCAATATGTTATTGAAAGAGGGCCAACACATTGAGTACCCCGAGGGCATCGACGACATGGAAATCTATTTTGATGAAAAAGCCCTGGAATTGGTACTCACAAACCTCATCAATAACGCCATCAAATATTCTCCCGAAAATACCACCATCCGCATCCAAGTGCAGCCCCAAGAAAAGCAACTGTTACTGAAAGTGATGGACGAAGGTATTGGGATTCCCGAAAAGGAACAGAAATTTATCTTCAACCGCTATTTTCGTGCAGAAAATGCGCTACTGAATGAAGGAACCGGTATAGGATTGAATATTGCACAAAGCCATTTGGAAAACCTTCAGGGAGGCATTACCTTTGAGAGCAAGGAAAACATGGGTACCACCTTTACCGTATCCATTCCTTACAAAAGCCAACGATAATAGGGCACCATGGGTTTGTGGGCAACGATTATCCAAAATTTGAAGCATGCAACTAAAAAAACCATAAGCTTGATTTAATGAAACACGTTCTTTTGATTGAAGATGATACGGCGTTAAGGGAGAATACCGCCGAATTATTGGAACTTTCGGGATACGAGGTGTCTACTGCCCCCAATGGCAAGATAGGGATTGACCTCGCAAAAAAGATGCTTCCGCAAGTCATCGTCTGTGACATCATGATGCCCGAAGTGGATGGATATGGAGTGCTATACGCGCTTTCCTCCGATGCTGCTACCCAGCACATTCCTTTTATTTTTCTTTCTGCCAAAACAGAACACAAGGAAATCCGCAAGGGGATGGACATGGGGGCCGACGATTATATTACCAAACCTTTTGAAGAAGAGGAATTGCTGAGTGCCATTGAAAGTCGTCTGGCCAAGGCGCATTTGTTGGCCCAGATGCCATCGGCCGAAATTCTGGAACCGGAAGACGCTATTAGGAACCTCAATGAACTGAAAAATTTTTTTGATGACAACGGGACGTTGCTCGAATTTTCCAAAGGGAGTACCATATATATCGAAGATCACCCCTCCAATCAGGTTTTTTTGATCCTGAAAGGTATTGTGAAAACCCATAAAATGGAGGAAAGTGGCAAAGAATTGATTACGGCCCTTTACAAACCTGACGATTTTCTGGGCTTTACTTCCTTCGATGAAAACATTCCCTACCAAGAATCTGCTACTGCTGTGGAAGCGGTGGAGTTGGCAGCCGTTTCCAAACACGATTTGAAGGAAATTCTTGGAAACAACAAAAACGTGACCTTGGAATTGGTCAATGTATTGACTGAAAACCTCTCTGAAATTAAGGATCAATTGCTGCAAATGGCCTACAGTTCGGTACGACGCAAAACAGCCCAGACCATCTTGCAGTTTGCCAAAGTACTCAATAAAAAGGCGGACGAAAGCATCAAGATTTCCCGTTACGACTTGGCTAATGTGGCAGGGATTGCGACGGAAAGCCTTATCAGGACCCTATCGGGTTTTAAAAAGGAAGGGCTAATTGATATTGAAGGGAGAAACATTCGTATCATAGATTTAGAAGCACTTCAAAGGGTGGAATAAGTTTGTAAAACTGATTTTTGTCATTCTTTCAACAGCTTAGTGCATCTATTTTTGAATTTGAAAAGGGATGCCATGCAACGAGTGCTATTTCCAACTGATTTTTCTGAAAACTCCTGGAACGCGGTGAAATATGCCTTTGCCTTTTTTGAAGGTAGGGCAATGGATTTCCACTTTTTGCATGTGGGGTTGAATACTTCGGTTGAAGGGGAGGACTCCTTACATGCCAATGGCCTTGCGGTAAGTAATGTCCTTTTTGATGGGGGCTATTTTCAATTGGAACAGTTGAAAGAGCGCATCGAACAAAACTTCCCAAACCATAAACATCGCATCCATCTGTATTTTGAAGCGACCTTTCTGGTAGAAGGCATCCGAAAGTACATCAAAACCCACGATATCCATTTAATTGTAATGGGCACTAAAGGGGCTTCGGGCTTAAAGGAAGTTACGCTAGGCAGCCATACAGGAGCAGTCATAACCCGCGTAAAGTGCCCCACCTTGGTTATACCTGAAATGGCAAATTTCATGACGCCTAGCAACATTGCCTTTCCAACGGATTTCAACAGCTTTTACAAAGCGAACTTGCTTCAAACACTTAAAGAATTTGCGTCCTGGCACCACGCTTCCATAAAAATACTGCGGGTGGTGCGAAAAAACAGTAAATTAGAAGAAGAGCAAATCAAGAAAAGGGATATTTTGGGGGAAGCCCTTCAGGATACGCCTCATAGTTTCCACTGGATAGAAAGCCCCGAGTTAGAACAAGGATTGCAAGGATTTATCGATACCATGGGTATCGACATGATTGCCATGGTTGGCAAAAACCTCAATTTTTTTCAACGATTGCTCTTCAAGCCAACAGTCGAAAAAATAAGCTACCACACAGAGATTCCTTTTTTGGTGCTGCACGAATAAGCCATCAATTTCGACCGATGGGGTAGTCCTCATAAAAATCCTCGAACGTTTTATCGGTGTGGTACGCTTCACGGAGTATTTTGTAGACCGTAACCACCAATAAAACCTGTCCAAATAGCGTGGCAAAAAATACCCAAGAGTATGGGAAATCCATGACCGAAAAAACCACGACCAATAACAAGACCAAGGTCGTAACAAACAATAAAAGCAAGGCAAGACTTTTCATCACACTATTTTTCTGTAAATTACGAAATAGGTGGGCAAGGTTTTGATAAAATTTTACCAAAGCTTTGACAGGCTGATATTTATCATTCTTTTCTTTACGGCTTCGGTCGTACATTGTAGCTATAAAAATTAAAGGGCATCATCATGAGAAAAGTAGTGCTTCCCACCGATTTTTCAGAAAGTGCATGGAACGCCTTGCACTATGCTATGGAACTTTTCAAGTACGATATTACCGAATGGTATTTGATGCATGCTTTTGCCGATGAAGTATACGAAAACAATGCCATCAATGTGCGCGCTAAATTTGACGAGGTGAAGGCACAGGTACAAGCAGTTACTGAGAAGCAATTGGAGGAATGGGCCGATAAAATCAAGCATGTTGCGGCAAACCCGAAGCATAGTGTCAAAACCATTGCAGCATTTGGTTCGTTGGTAGATGCAGTCAACGACTTGGTGGAAGACGAAAACATCGATCTGGTTGTAATGGGTACACAGGGGGCAACAGGTAAAAAAGAGTTGACCTTTGGCACCCAAACCCTGCAGGTTATCAAATATGTGAAATGCCCGGTACTGGCCATTCCCAATAAGTTTCATGAAATGCAACCCACCCGGGTACTCTTTCCCACCGATTATTTGGTGCCCTATAAG
>DJVA01000032.1 GCA_002440705.1 Flavobacteriaceae bacterium UBA6268
TTATCCTTGTCTTTGTTTAAACTTTGGGTTCTTTTTGTTAATAACGTACAAGCGTCCTTTCCTGCGAACAATCTTGCAGTCGGCGCTTCTTTTTTTGATGGATGCTCTTACTTTCATCTCTTTTAGTATCTATAAGTTATGCGAGCCTTGGATAAATCGTAAGGGCTCATTTCCAATTTTACTTTGTCTCCAGGAAGTAATTTGATGTAATGCATGCGCATCTTCCCGGAAATATGTGCGGTAACGATATGACCATTCTCCAACTCTACACGAAACATGGCATTGGATAATGCCTCTACAATAGTTCCGTCTTGTTCTATTGCTGATTGCTTGGCCATATTATGCTACTGCTTTTCTATTTTTCCCACTCTTCATCAAACCATCATAATGGCGGTTCAATAAGTAGGAATTGATTTGTTGCATGGTATCGATGGCCACCCCCACCATGATGAGAAGGGACGTACCACCGTAGAACAATGCCCAACCTTGCTGTATTCCTAAAATCTTCACCACAAAGGCCGGGAAGATGGCAATCAATGCCAAAAAGATGGAACCCGGGAAGGTAATTTGGGACATGATTCGGTCCAAATATTCAGCGGTATCGGTTCCTGGCTTGATGCCTGGAATAAATCCACCGCTACGTTTTAAATCGTCTGCCATTTTATTGGTAGGAACGGTAATCGCAGTATAGAAATAGGTGAATATAATGATCAAAACCGCAAATACAAGGTTGTACCAAAACCCAAAAATGTCACTGAAGGTAGCCTTCACCCCTTCGGCCCAAGCGCTGTCCGACAAGCTGGCAACAGCTGAAGGAACAAACATAATGGCTTGTGCAAAAATGATGGGCATTACCCCAGAAGCGTTTAACTTTAATGGGATGAACTGCCGTGCCCCAAAAATATTTTTTTCGTAACCACCGCTAGCAGTTCTCCTAGCATACTGCACAGGAATCTTACGTACTGCCATGACCAGCATTACAGAGAGTAGGATGATCACAAACCAAATAACCAATTCAATCAAGATCATGATCAATCCACCGTTGGATTCCACAACCCTCGATACGAATTCTTGCGCAAAGGTTTTGGGCAATCTCGCAATGATACCAACCATGATGAGGATGGAGATCCCATTCCCGATTCCTTTGTCGGTAATTTTTTCACCCAACCACATGGCAAAAATACAGCCGGTTACCAATATTGCGATGGAAGAAACATAGAAGAATACAGACTGGCCCATCACAAATGCCTCAGAGGGGACACCCAACATGGGCAATCCAGCCAAATAACTGGGCGCTTGGACCAAACAGATTCCTATGGTTAACCATCGGGTAATCTGGTTGATTTTCTTTCGACCACTTTCCCCTTCTTTCTGCAATTTTTGAAGGTATGGAATCGCAATCTGCATCAACTGCACCACAATGGAAGCTGAAATGTAAGGCATGATCCCAAGTGCAAAAACCGAAGCATTGGCAAAAGCCCCTCCGGTAAAGGCATTCAGTAATCCACCGATACCACCATCATTAAATTTCCCTGCAAAATCACTCAACATAGCTGCATCGATGCCGGGCAACACAATTTGGGCTCCAAAACGGTATACAAGAAGCAACCCTAGTGTAAGAATGATGCGGTTGCGAAGTTCTTCGATTTTATAGGCGTTTTTTATGGTTTCAATAAACTTCATCCGATATTACATTACAGGGTTACAGCTTCACCTCCTGCTGCCTCGATTGCTGCTTTTGCAGAAGCAGTAAACTTATGGGCAGTTACTTTCAGGGATGCTTTCAATTCACCTCGGCCAAGAATCTTGATCAAATCATTCTTGCCGGCCAAGCGAAGACCTACCAAGGTTTCAATAGCTACGGTATCTTTGATCTTCTTATTGTCCACAAGTTCTTGAAGGGTATCTAGGTTGATGCCCTGATACTCTTTACGATTGATGTTCTTGAATCCAAACTTTGGAACACGGCGTTGTAAGGGCATTTGTCCTCCTTCAAATCCAATCTTTTTGGAGTATCCAGAACGAGACTTTGCGCCTTTGTGGCCACGGCCAGAAGTTCCGGCTTTACCGGATCCTTGACCTCTTCCTACGCGTTTGCCTTCTTTTTTTACAGAACCTTCTGCTGGTTTTAAATTACTTAAATCCATTTTTTCAGCGTATCTTATTTGGTTTCCACAGAAACCAGGTGACTAACTTTTTTTACCATACCAAGAATATTTGGCGTATCCTCATGCTCTACGGTTTGCCCAATTTTTCGCAATCCAAGTGCCCTAAGGGTTCTCTTTTGGGTTTCGGGACGTTTGATGTCGCTACGAACCTTTGTAATAATAATTTTTGCCATAACTTCTTGCAAATTATCCGTTATACAATTTCTCAAGGGAAATCCCACGTTGCTTGGCTACAGTTTCCGCGCTGCGCAATTGCAATAAGGCGTCAAAAGTAGCTTTTACTACGTTATGAGGATTTGAGGATCCCTGCGATTTGGAAAGTACGTCATGAATACCCACGGCTTCAAGTACCGCACGTACAGCACCCCCTGCAATAACCCCGGTACCGGGAGCTGCTGGAAGCAATGTAACACGAGCACCACCATATTTTCCTTTTTGTTCGTGAGGAAGGGTAACTTTATTCAATGGAATACGTACCAAATTTTTCTTGGCGTCTTCGATGGCTTTGGCAATGGCACTGGCCACATCCTTAGATTTTCCTAGGCCATGTCCTACCACACCTTTTTCGTCTCCTACCACTACAATGGCAGAGAATCCAAATGCGCGACCTCCCTTGGTAACCTTGGTTACACGTTGAACGCCTACCAAACGGTCTTTTAATTCCAGACCTCCAGGCTTAACTGTTTCTACGTTTTTATAATCTTGATACATATATACTTAGAATTTTAGTCCGCCCTCACGAGCTCCTTCTGCCAATGATTTAACTCTTCCATGATACAGATAGCCTCCACGATCGAAAGCTACTACTTCAACGCCTGCTTTGATGGCCTTCTCAGCAATCGATTTACCCACCAATTTGGCTAATTCGCTTTTGTTTCCTTTGGAAGACTCAATCTCTTTGTCTCTTGAAGATGCAGCAGTAATGGTTTTTCCATTTACATCGTCAATAAGTTGCGCATAAATTTCCTTGTTGCTTCTGAAAACCGCCAAACGGGGGCGTTGATCGCTGCCGGAAACTTTCTTTCTGATTCGGTAGTGAATCCTAACTCTACGTTCGCTTTTAGATAATGCCATAACTTAATGTCTTATGCAGATTTACCTGCTTTTCTTCGAATGATTTCTCCAACAAACTTGATTCCTTTTCCTTTGTAAGGCTCTGGCTTACGGAAGCCACGGATCTTTGCCGCAACCTGCCCCACCAACTGTTTGTCGTGAGATGTTAATTTAACAATAGGGTTTTTTCCTTTTTCCGTAACGGTTTCCACTTTGACTTCTGGTGCAATGTCCATCACGATGTTGTGGGAGAAACCTACGGCCATGTCCAATTTTTGACCTTGGTTACTGGCACGGTACCCCACCCCTACAAATTCCAATTCTTTGGTCCAACCTTCTGAAACCCCTTTAATCATGTTGTTGATTAGGGCTCGGTACAAACCATGTTTGGATTTATGATCTTTTGCTTCTGAAGGACGTTCTACAATAACGTTGCCTTCTTCCACTTTTACGCTAACCGCATCGAATGCTTGGGTTAACTCGCCTAATTTACCCTTAACGGTAATCGTTTGGCCGTTTACTTCCACGGTAACTCCGCTAGGTATCTCTACTGGGCTATTGCCTATTCTTGACATGTCTTCCTCTTTTTAGTATACGTAACACAAAACTTCTCCACCAACATTTTGGGCTTTGGCTTGTTTACCGGTCATTACCCCTGCTGAGGTAGAGACGATGGCAATCCCAAGGCCGTTCAAAATTCTAGGCATTTCAGAAGAACCTGCATATTTACGCAAACCTGGTTTACTAACTCGTTGAATTTTTTTGATGACCGGATCTTTGGTTACCCTGTCATATTTCAAGGCAATCTTGATGGTTCCCTGAGGGTTGTTTCCCTCTTCAAACTTGTAGCTCAAGATGTAACCTTGGTCAAAAAGGATTTTGGTAATTTCCTTTTTGATGTTGGAAGCGGGAATCTCGACAACTCGGTGCCCGGCTTTCACTGCATTTCTGACTCTCGTTAGAAAATCTGAGATTGGATCTGTATTCATCTATTGACATTTGTGGATGTGGTTTTCCGGAAACACTCCGAAACCTTCACCCTGTTAAACTTTTTACCAGCTAGCCTTTCGAACTCCGGGAATCAATCCCTTGTTGGCCATCTCGCGGAACATCACTCGGGAAATACCGAAGGTTCGCATGTACCCTTTAGGTCTTCCGGTCAATTTACAGCGATTGTGCAAACGTACGGGAGATGCATTTTTTGGCAACTGCTGCAATGCTTCAAAGTCGCCAGCTTCTTTAAGGGCTTTGCGCTTTTCGGCATATTTGGCTACCAATTTTGCTCTTTTTACCTCACGGGCTTTCATTGATTCTTTTGCCATCTCTTAGTTCTTTTTAAAAGGTAATCCTAATTCGGTTAATAATGACTTCGCTTCCTGATCGGTTTCGGCAGAAGTGATGAAGGTAATGTTCATCCCTTCTATTTTCTTGATCTTATCGATGTCGATTTCGGGGAAGATGATCTGTTCGGTAATTCCCAACGAATAATTCCCTCGGCCATCAAAACCGGTAGCTTTGATTCCGCCAAAATCGCGAACACGGGGCAGTGCCGTTGTAATCAAACGATCCAAAAACTCGTACATGCGTTCTCCTCGAAGGGTAACTTTGGCCCCAATGGGCATGCCCTTACGCAATTTGAAGTTTGCCACGTCTTTTTTGGAAATGGTTGGTACTGCTTTTTGGCCCGTAATCTTAGTCAATTCGTCTACAGAATACTCAATCAGTTTTTTGTCAGCCACTGCACTGCCAACACCCCTGGAAACTACAATTTTCTGTAGTTTAGGTACTTGCATCACGTTTTTGTAGCCAAACTCTTCCTTCAGGGCGCTGATGACCCTGCTCTTATATTCTTCCTTAAGTCTTGGTGTGTGTCCCATAACTATAATACTTGTTTCGATTTTTTGGAAAACCGTACTTTTTTATTGCCTTCCATTTTATATCCCACACGGGTAGCTTCTCCCGATTTTGGATCTTTCAATGCAAGGTTAGAAATATGGATTGGAGCTTCCTTTTCGGAGATTCCCCCTTGAGGATTGGCCGCAGAGGGCTTTTGGTGTTTTTTTACCATGTTCACTCCTTCCACAATGGCTTTGTTCTTGTCAGTTAAGACACGCAATACCGTGCCTTCGGACCCCTTATGGTCTCCGGCAATGACTACTACCGTGTCCCCTGATTTTATTTTAAGCTTTCCCATCTTGTTCTTCAATTAAAGCACCTCGGGTGCCAATGATACAATTTTCATGAATTGCTTGTCGCGAAGTTCACGAGCAACAGGACCAAATACACGGGTTCCGCGCATCTCTCCCTGGGCATTCAACAATACGCAAGCGTTGTCGTCGAAACGGATGTAAGAACCGTCCGGTCTTCTAACTTCCTTCACGGTGCGCACTACCACAGCGGTAGAAACACTTCCTTTTTTCACGTTCCCGTTGGGGGTAGCTTCTTTTACAGTCACTACTATTTTGTCACCAATAGAGGCATAGCGCTTTTTGGTTCCTCCCAACACGCGGATACAAAGCACTTCTTTGGCGCCGGTGTTATCTGCTACTTTAAGTCTTGATTCTTGCTGTATCATGATTACTTCGCTCTTTCAATGATTTCTACTAATCTCCAACACTTGGTTTTACTCAAAGGACGTGTTTCCATGATCCTTACGGTATCGCCTTCGTTGCAGTCGTTTTTCTCGTCGTGCGCCACGTACTTTTTCGTTTTCAAAACGAACTTTCCATACATAGGGTGTTTCACTTTTTTCACCTCACTAACCACGATGGATTTTTCCATTTTGTTGGAGGTTACTACACCGATACGCTCTTTTCTTAGATTTCTTTTTTCCATCTTTCAGCTTGTACAATTATTGCACTTCTCTTTTGGTTAATTCTGTGGCGATTCTAGCGATGGTCTTTCTTTGGGCCCTCAATTGGATTGGGTTTTCCAATGGTGAAATAGCATGTGCTATTTTAAGGTCGCTGTAGCCTTTTTTGAGTTCGGCAAGCTTTTCTTGTAGCTCGGCTGTTGATGCTTCTATGATTTCTGATTGTTTCATACTGAAAAATTCAAAAAATTAAGCTTGGTAATCCCTAGAGACTACAAATTTGGTTTTAACTGGAAGTTTTTGGGCGGCCAATCGCAACGCTTCTTTTGCGGTTTCGACTGAAACGCCAGAGACTTCAAATAACATCCTTCCGGGCTTCACAACAGCTGCCCAATATTCCACAGCACCTTTTCCTTTACCCATACGTACTTCCAACGGCTTTTTGGTGATGGGTTTATCTGGAAAAATCATGATCCAGATAGAACCTTCCCTCTTCATATAACGGGTTGCGGCAATACGCGCTGCTTCAATTTGACGCGAGGTCAAGAATTCGGATTCTAACGATTTGATACCGAAGGTGCCATAGGACAACTGATTTCCACGACCAGCATTTCCTTTCATGCGGCCCTTTTGCATTTTACGGTATTTGGTTCTTTTCGGCTGTAACATCTTCTTTTCGCTTTAAAAATTATTTTCTGTTACGACGTGATTTGTTATTACCACGACCAGAATTCGCTTTTCCAGAAGTTTTTTTGGAAAGTCCTACCAATGGGGAAAGTTCTCGCTTACCATATACTTCGCCTTTCATGATCCATACCTTAACGCCCAACCTCCCATAGGTTGTGTGGGCTTCAGCCAAGGCATAATCAATGTCGGCCCTAAAGGTTGACAAAGGTATACGTCCATCCTTATACGCTTCAGAACGCGCCATTTCGGCACCGTTCAAACGGCCCGAAATCATGATCTTGATTCCTTCGGCGTTCATCCGCATGGAAGCTGCAATAGCCATTTTAATGGCACGACGGTACGAAATACGATTTTCGATTTGCCGTGCGATACTTGCAGCAACGAGATAGGCATCCAACTCAGGTCTTTTGATCTCGTGGATGTTGATCTGTACTTCCTTGCCGGTAATCTTCTTCAACTCTTCCTTCAACTTGTCTACCTCCTGGCCGCCTTTACCGATGATGATACCGGGACGAGCCGTAGTGATAGTAACGGTTACAAGTTTAAGGGTGCGTTCGATGATTACCCTAGACACACTGGCCTTGCTTAAACGAGCGTGAACATATTTTCTAATCTTGTCGTCTTCGGCCAATTTATCGCCGTAGTCGTTGCCACCGTACCAGTTGGATTCCCATCCTCTGATAATTCCTAAACGGTTGCCGATTGGATTTGTCTTCTGTCCCATTTACTTCTTAGCTTTGTGTGTTATCGTTTGCTCCAAGCACCAAGGTTACGTGATTGGAACGTTTTCTAATTCGGTGTGCGCGTCCTTGCGGTGCGGTACGGAGCCTTTTCAACATGGTGCCACCATCCACACGGATTTCCTTTACAAAAAGATCGGCATCTTCCACGGAAGCATCCTCATTTTTGGCTTGCCAGTTGGCAATGGCTGACAACAACAGTTTTTCCAAACGACGTGAAGCCTCTTTTTGACTGAATTTCAAAATATTAAGCGCCTTGTCCACTTTTTCACCACGAATCAAATCGGCGATCAAACGCATTTTTCGGGGTGATGTAGGGCAATTGTTCAATTTGGCGAAATACTGTGTCTTCTTCGCTTCCTTGATCTGTTCTGCTCTTTCTCTTTTACGAACTCCCATGGC
>DJVA01000053.1 GCA_002440705.1 Flavobacteriaceae bacterium UBA6268
TTGCCATTTATTTCAAATGTTAATAATAAATTAAAAAGACATACGTTATTACCATGCACTTATGGCGAATATTTGAGTGCAACAAATCAGGAAATTCCTGAAAGGTGGTTCAAAGCCCGCCGCAAAAATGAAGTATAACCGTAAAATCAAGTGAATTAGGATTTAAGGGTTTTTTTTCAAAAATGTTGTTTTTTTGAAATTTTATAAATAGGTTTACGCCCTTAAATCTTATGACATTAACCTAATTACCTATGAAGAAGTTAATTGCAATTACTGCGATGCTTGCCTTATTGTTTGGATGTAGCGGAAAAAAAGACCGCGGCGAATTGGTAGGAGCAAAGGGCAAAAAATGGTATCCCGAGAAACCTTACGGAATGACACTTATCCCCGGTGGCTCTTTCATCATGGGTAAGTCAGACGACGACTTCGTTGCGGTGAACGATGCACCTACCAGGACCGTTACCGTTCGTTCCTTCTATATGGACGAGACCGAAATCACCAATGCCGAGTACCGACAGTTTGTAAACTGGGTACGCGATTCCACAGTACGCTTGAAATTGGCCATCCTTGCCGATGAAGTGGGTGCTACACCCGGCGATGGTGGAATTGGCGATTTTGCTTTCGTAGACCAAGAAAGTGAAGAGATGTCCCCATGGGACCAATACAATTATGACAATTATTTTGGGATGGGCGACGATTATTACGCAGGCCGAAAATTAAACCACGATGTGGATTTGATTTGGGATACTGCGGAATATCCTGATGAATACTACTCTGAGGTTATGGACACTATGTATATTCCTGCAGAGGAAGCCTACAATGGCCAAAGAACCATAGACGTTACCAAATTGGTGTTCCAATATACTTATATGGACATCCAGGCTGCAGCTCGTGCCAAGGGCAAAAACAGAAAAGATTTTATCAAGAAAGATACCATCGCCATTTACCCCGATACGACCGTTTGGATCAAAGATTTCAATTATTCTTACAATGAGCCCATGCACAACGATTACTTCTGGCATGAAGCTTATGGGGATTATCCTGTAGTTGGAGTCAATTGGAAACAAGCCAAAGCTTTTTGTGCTTGGAGGACTTTGTACAAAAACGCGTATCAAAAATCCCGAAACAGGCCTTATGTGAATTCTTTCCGACTTCCTAGTGAAGCCGAGTGGGAATACGCGGCCCGAGGAGGTCTGGAATCTGCAACCTTCCCCTGGGGTGGGCCTTATGCCAAAAACGACCGTGGTTGTTTTATGGCCAATTTTAAACCACTTCGTGGAGATTATGCTGCAGACCAAGCACTGTACACTGTAGAAGCTGATGCTTATGAGCCTAACGATTACGACTTGTACAATATGGCCGGAAACGTAAGTGAGTGGGTAGATTCTTCTTATGAAGCCAACTCTTACGAATACTCTTCAAGCTTCAACCCTAGTGTAAACGATCCCGAAAACATGCGTAAAGTCGTACGTGGTGGATCTTGGAAAGACGTGGCCTATTTCCTTCAGGTAAGTACCCGCGACTACGAATATGCCGATTCTGCGAGAAGTTACATCGGCTTTAGAACCGTACAGGATTATATGGGAACAGATGTTACCATGAGCAAAAATTTTGGAGACGCCCGATAGTCTTATTAATTCAATAGCAAACTTTAAACTTAACTTAACTTAAATAATGTATTATGGCACAGTCAAAATCATCTAAGAAACTTTTTAACATGGCCTACGGCCTTGGAGCATCTATTGTAATCCTCGGGGCTTTGTTTAAAATCCTTCACTGGGAGCTTGGACCTCTTAATGGGGGAATCCTCCTGGCAATTGGACTTATTACTGAAGCTATCATCTTCGCGATTTCCGCTTTCGAGCCTGTAGATGACGATTTGGATTGGTCTCTAGTATATCCCGAATTGGCTGGAGGCAAATCAAAAGACAAAAAAGAACCCCAAGACGCCCAAGGTATCCTTTCCAAGAAATTGGATGAAATGTTGAAAGATGCCAAAATCGATTCAGAACTGATGACCAGCCTTGGAGATAGCATCCGTTCTTTCGAAGGCGCTGCCAAAAATATGGCTCCTACTTCTGAAGCTATGAACGCTACCAAAAAGTACAGTGAAGAAATGGCTTTGGCCGCTGCACAAATGGAATCTTTGAACAGCTTGTACAAAGTTCAGGTAGAGTCTACCAGCCGTCAGGCAGAAGTGAACGAGCGTGTTGCTGAAAATGCAGAACAATTGAAAGCCCAAATGGAGCACTTGGCTTCCAACCTTTCTTCTTTGAACGGTATTTACGGAGGCATGCTTTCAGCAATGTCTAACAGAAACTAATTGTTTTCCCTCAACATTAATCTTTAAAAAACAGAAAAATGGCACAAGGAAAACTATCCCCGCGGCAGAAGATGATCAACCTCATGTATTTGGTGTTCATCGCTATGCTGGCACTCAACATGTCCAAGGAAGTATTATCGGCCTTTGGATTGCTTGATAAGAAAATTTCTGATGCTACAGTTGCTACAAACCAAAGGAATACAGCCTTTATGGAAAGTCTAGCTACCAAAGCTTCAGAACAACCAGAACAGTTTGGCCCCGTTAAAGCAAAAGCCGATCAAGTAAGTGAAATATCATCAACCCTCAACAGCTATTTAGAAAGCTTGAAGACGGGGATGATGGCCACTGTCAAGGCTGATGAACAAGAGAATTATGAAGTTCAGGATAAGCCGGATTTTTTGGATAACCTCTTCTTCAAAGGTGATAAGTTAAAGCCTGAAGGGCAAGAATTTTTGGATAAAATAAATACTTACCGTACCGACATGCTTGCGGTATTGGGTAATGATTATCCAGATATCAAAGCTTCCATCGAAAGTAATTTCTCTACTGAACCTGTTAAAAGAGGTGATGGAGTAACGGTTGATTGGTTAAACTATCACTATGAAGGGTTTCCATTGGTTGCTTCCAAAACCAAATTGACCTCGCTTCAAAATGATATTCAAGTAACTAAGAATGAGCTTCTGTCCAAAATGTTGGCAGGTAAAACAGAACTAATGATTTCTGCTACTCAATACAATACGTTATTGGAACAAGCAAAATCTGCTTTCTATGCCGGAGAACCTTTTGATGGAGGCATTGTTTTAGGGCGTAAGGATCCGAACACAAAGCCAAACCGTGTAGAGTTGACCCTTGACGGTAGACCTTTAACTGCAGAACAATACACCATTGAAAATGGTAAAGTGAAGTTAAATATCAGTGCAGGTGCTGCCGGTGACCACAAAATTGAAGGGAATTTAATATTTACTGAAAATGGTAAAGACATTGAAATCCCTGTCAGCGCAACGTTTGCAACCATTACCAAGCCCAACTCGGCAGTAATCTCTGCTGATAAAATGAACGTGGTGTATCGCGGCGTGGACAACCCTATGACGATTTCCATTCCTGGTATTCCTGATAACAAAGTGTCTGCTTCAGCCGAAGGGTTGAGCAAAGCTTCTGGAAGTAAGTACGTCATGCGACCTGGAGGTGGAAGAACCGTGAGCATCAATGCCCGTGGTACTTTGCCAGATGGAGCTGCCGTAAACACTACCTCAGAGTTTCGTATCAAGGATATTCCACGTCCTGTGGGAACCATTCGTGGGGAAACCGGCGAGGGTGCTTGTGTGCGCATGCAACGTCAAGGACTTGAGATTGCCAGCGTGGGTGCCATGTTGGAAGATTTCGATTTCGACTTGAGTTTGGGTGTTACGGGCTTTAGCTTCAAAGTATCCGGACAGCCTACCGTAGTGGTGAGTGGTAACAAATTGAATGCCCAGGCCAAAAGTGCGCTAAACCGTGCCAAGCGTGGTGAAACCGTTCAGATTTTTGATATCAACGCCAAGATTTCTGCAAATTCTGGATACAAATTGAAAAAGATTTCCCCAATTTGTGTTGAATTAACAAATTAAGAAAACTAAAATTATGAGCTTTAAAAATGTTGTTTTATGCGTCCTGGGTGTGCTGGTGAGTGCGAGCGCTGCTGCACAAATCAACATCCTTAATGCCAAGACTCCCGATGAGATTGGTGTTAAGACCGAGGAGCAAATCGCTTACGACAATGACAATCCGTTGCCCTATGGATATGTCGACGAGCGTGATGTCCTTTGGTCCAAGACCACCTGGGAGATCATTGACCTCGATGAGCGGGTGAACTTCCCATTGTATTATCCCATCGATACCAACAACATTGGAGCTGAAAGACGTTCGTTGTACGATGTATTGGTGAGAGGTGTCAAGGACGGTACCATCGATCATGTATATGCCGATTCCTATTTTACCGAAAAAAGGACCTTAAAAGATCTGGAAGCTTCCCTTGTGTACTCTGATACCACCGATATTGGTATTGAGCAGTACAATGCCGAAGGAAAAGTGGATCCTGAGTACATCCGTAAGTTTACCTTGGATGCCGGTGATGTAGAAGAATACCGCATTCGTGGTGTATGGTATTTGGACAAGCGCCAAGGAGAACTTCGTTACCGCCTATTAGGAATTTGTCCTGTGGCAAACGAGGCACGCTCCAAAGCCTTTCCCGATGATGGGGTAGATGCCAAGGTAGAACTTTTTTGGGTTTGGTTCCCAGATGCACGCCCTGTGCTCCATAAAGCCAAGGCTTTTAACCGTAAGAATACGGCGCAGCCTATTTCCTTCGACCATTTGTTGAATGCACGCAGGTTCAATGCCGTGATTTACAAAGAGGATAACGTTTATGGAGACCGTGGTGTTGCGGATTACATCAGTGATAACGCACTGATGCAATTGCTGGAGTCCGATCGTATAAAAGAACAAATTCGCAATATCGAAATTGACCTCTGGAATTACTAATTCATGTGGTCCTAATACTATCAAAACCCTCCCGCTTGTGCCTCGGAGGGTTTTTTTATGAATAAACTTGATTACATAGTCGTTGGATTGGGAATTGCCGGCATTGCATTTTGTGAGCAGCTTTTTGCCCATGGAAAACGTTTTGTTGTTGTTGATTCGGGTAAAGGAAACGCAACTAGTATTGCTGCGGGAACCATTAATCCTATTGTTTTGAAACGGTTTACGGGGGTTTGGAACGTCGAACATTTTCTTCCCAGCGCCAAGGAGTTTTTCAAAAAAATTGAAAAGAGAACGGGGATTCCATTTTTTTGGGATGCCCATTTTTATCGAATTTTGCATAGCGTTGAAGAACAGAATGATTGGATAATGGCCAGTGATCAAAAAAAGCTTGCACCTTATTTAACTCCCGAGATTCTAAAAAATGAAAACCCCAATCTTAATGTACCTTATGGCTTTGGAAAAGTCAATCAGGGTATACGGGTCAACACTACATTGCTTTTAGATGCCTACAGAAGCCATTTGCGAGAAAATGGAACGCTTTTCGAGAGCCAATTTGAGTACAATAAGTTGTGTTCTTCCAAGTCCGGAAATTCCTATCAACATTTCCTTGCAGAAAAAATCGTCTTTGCTGAAGGGGTTGGAGCCCTCAAGAATCCCTATTTTAATTCAGGAATGCTTTTGCCGAGGAAAGGGGAATATGTAACGTTCAAATCTCCCGAATTGCAATTGGATAAGATTGTGAAAGGACCCTATTTTATTATTCCTGAAGGGAATGATCTTTACAAGATAGGAGCTACCCTAGACAGAAACGACCAAACGCCTCAACCTACAAAAAAAGCCAGATTGGAATTGGAACAGGCCTTAAAAAAAATGATCCAATGCTCCTATCAAGTAGTTGGGCAAAGTTTTGGTTTTCGTCCAACAGTCAGGGACAGGAGGCCACTACTTGGAAGGTTGAACGGTTTGCATCAAGCATTTGTGTTTAATGGATTGGGCACCCGTGGTATTCTTGGAGCTTCAAGTTTGGCGCAACAATTATTCAACTTGATTGAGGAAGGAACGCCTCTTCCAAAGGAAATCGACATCCAGCGATTTACTTCTTAGCCTTTTCCGGATCGTATTTAAAAAAAATATTGATCCATATATTTCTCGAAAGTCTTAAAATAATTGGAAGGCATATAATTAATGTTCCTACGATGGCCAGGAACGAAGCAAGCCTTCCCCATCCCAAAAAGAAAAAGGAAATAACAAAGGCAGCAACCGCAAAGGCAATACCTACTGCATAACTTACATACATGGCTCCGTAAAAAAAGGAAGGTTCTATTTTGTATTTAGTACCACAATGCTCACAACGATCGTACATTTTTAAGGTTTCGGAAGGAAGGTAAGGATTGGACGATTGATACATCTTGCCTGTATGGCAAACTGGACATTTGCCAGTTAGGATACTATAGAGTTTGGTTTCTTTAAACAAGGGTCTAGCAATTTTTTTCCCGTCACAAAATTAAGCATCTTTGCACAATTGTTTGTTACAAATGTTACTTAGATGCTCAATGTTCACAACCTTACGGTAGCGTTTCAAGGAGAAAACCTCTTCGAAGGGTTTGCCTTTCAACTCAATAACGGGGACCGCGTTGGATTGGTAGGTAAAAATGGTGCCGGCAAGTCTACTTTGTTGCGGATTATTTCTGGGGAACAAGAATACGATTCGGGTCAAATTGCTACCGATAAGGAAACTTCCATCGGGTTTTTGAAACAGGACATTGATTTCATTAAAGGGCGAACAGTCCTGCAAGAGGCGTATGAAGCCTTTGCGGAACTGAAGCGAATGGAACAACAATTGGAATCCATACATGAGCAATTGGAGCACCGAACGGATTATGAAAGTGACTCCTACCACCAATTGATGGTCGATTTGAACGAAATCCAACACCAATACGAAATTCATGGGGGCTATCATTACCAAGGGGAGACCGAACGTATTTTGCAAGGATTGGGATTTGTTAGGGAGGATTTCGACCGACTAACCGATACTTTTTCCGGAGGTTGGCGAATGCGCATCGAACTGGCAAAGTTACTTTTACAGAATCATGATATTTTATTGCTGGACGAACCTACCAACCACTTGGATATTGAATCCATTCTTTGGTTGGAAGATTTTTTGAAAAGCTATCCCGGAGCAGTGGTCTTGGTGAGCCACGATAAAATGTTTTTGGACCACGTAACCAACCGAACCATGGAAATTTCCTTGGGAAGACTCTACGATTACCCAAAACCTTATTCCAAATACCTAGTGCTTCGCCAAGAAATGCGCGAACAACAACTGGCCACTCAAAAAAACCAACAAAAACAGATAGAGCATACCGAGAAATTGATTGAAAAATTTCGCGCCAAGGCCTCTAAAGCCTCCATGGCACAATCCCTTATTAAAAAACTGGACCGTATCGACCGGATTGAAGTAGATGAAGACGATCATTCGGTGATGAGTTTGCGCTTTCCCATTTCCGTTACTCCGGGAAAGGTGATTGCAGTGGCTGAAAAGGCCTCTAAAAGTTATGGGTCCAACCAAGTGCTTCATGGAGTCGATTTGCGTATTGAAAGGGACAGTAAGATTGCTTTTGTAGGCCAAAACGGGCAGGGCAAATCCACTTTGGCCAAAATGATTGTTGGAGACATTCCCTATGAGGGAAAGATCACCTTGGGACACAATGTGCAAATTGGGTATTTTGCCCAAAACCAAGCAGAATATTTGGATGGAAGTAAAACCGTGGAATCGACCATGCTGGACGCTGCTGATGAAAAATCAAGACCTAGGGTTCGCGATATTTTGGGGGCCTTTTTGTTTCGTGGGGACGATGTGCAAAAGTATGTGAGGGTGCTCTCGGGAGGGGAACGTAACCGATTGGCTTTGGCAAAGTTGTTATTGCAACCCTTTAATGTCCTAATCATGGACGAGCCAACCAACCATCTGGACATCAAATCCAAAAATGTCTTGAAAGATGCGCTCAAAAATTTTCCGGGTACCTTATTGTTGGTTTCACACGACCGGGATTTTCTTCAAGGGCTTACACACAAGGTCTACGAATTCAAAAACCATCAGATCAAGGAATATTTGGGCGATATCGATTTCTTTCTCGAACAGCGCAACCTACAGCACTTAAGGGAAGCTGAAATAAAAGAACCTACTTCAAAAGCCGGTATGCAAAGGGGAAAGGAGCGCAAAACCGATTTTGCGCAACAAAAAAGATTGAAGTCCCTTCAGAATAAACTCAGCAAAACCGAATCGGCTATTCAACAATTGGAAAAGGAGATTAAGGAATTGGACTTTGAGCTTTCTGTGAATTACGAAGAAACCATTGCTAAGCCCAATTTTTTTGAAGCGTATCAAGGTAAAAAAGCACAACTGGATCAATTGATGGAAGCATGGGAGACAATTACCCATGAAATGGAATCGATTGGCTAGAAGCTCCACTTTTGAAATTGAAATAATGGAAATACATTTTTTCCAATGTCCCTACTGTTGGTCCCAAATTTCGATTTTGTTGGATCCTTCCATTTCCCAAACCTATGTAGAGGATTGTGAGGTTTGTTGTAATCCAATCGAATTTATCGTCGAATTCACAAACCACGAACTGACCTATTTTATGGCTAAAAGCCTTGAACAATAAATTTTGCAAAACTTTTGCGGAGTGTAATTTTCGTTGTATCTTTGCCGTCCATAGCGCGGGATAGAGCAAGTATCCTTCGACTACGCTCAGGACAGGGTACCTACTAAGTTTTGAGTTGAAAAAGAAAAAACAAAATCAATACATAATTGATTTTAAAATATACATCGCGGGATAGAGCAGTAGGTAGCTCGTCGGGCTCATAAC
>DJVA01000005.1 GCA_002440705.1 Flavobacteriaceae bacterium UBA6268
TGGGGCCATAAATTTCAGCCACCAAAGTAGACAAAACAGGAGGTCCCGGGGGGACTTCTACAATCTTTACATTAGCGCCATACTTACGCCCAATTCTTTGTACATGACTTCTAACTTTTTTGGCAATGTCGTGGCTTTGTAAATCCCGATCTTCCTTATGCAATAGGTTTACCTGAATATCGGCCATGTTACTGCCTCCACGCATGTCGTAATGGCGCACCAAGCCATTAAAGGTGATGGGGGCAGAGGTGCCCACATAATTTTGATAATCCACCACCTCCGGTACGGTAGCTATGTATTGTGCAATTTCCTTGGCCACTATGGCAGTACGCTCCAAGGTGGTTCCTTCGGGCATATCGATGACCACTTGAAATTCATTTTTATTGTCGAAGGGCAACATCTTTACTGCGACCGATTTGGTAAAAAACATTAAAACGGAACCCAATAATAGAATGATGGTTACCAAAAACATAAGGTTCCTTTTCTTGGGATTTTCAATCAAAGGCTGTTCGATTTTTTTGTAAAGCTTGAAAATCCAACTGGTTTCCAACCCTTTTTCCTCTTTTTCGTGCTGTGAATCCTTTTCACGGAGCAAATGGTAACCCAAATAAGGGGTAATGGTCAAGGCTACAAACAAGGAGAGGATCATGGCGATTGAGGCCCCAATAGGCATGGGGCTCATATAAGGCCCCATCATACCGGAAACAAATGCCATAGGCAAAATAGCCGCAATGACCGTAAAAGTGGCCAATATGGTTGGGTTTCCTACTTCATTAATGGCATAAATGGCTGCTTGTTTGAATGGCAAGCGCTTCATTTTAAAATGCCGGTGCATGTTTTCTGCAATGATGATGCTATCGTCCACTACAATCCCCACTACAAAAACCAAAGCAAAAAGGGTTATTCTATTTAATGTATAGCCCAGCATGTAATAGCTAAAAAGCGTTAAGGCAAATGTTAATGGCACGGAAAAGAAAACCACCAAACCACCACGCCAACCCATGGCAAGCATCACCAATACAGTTACGGCTAAAATTGCAACTCCCAAGTGAAGCAAAAGTTCGCCAACTTTATGGGAAGCGGTTGCGCCATAATTTCGGGTTACTTCCACATGGACATCGGTAGGGATCAAGCTTTTTTTAAGCGCTTCCACTTTTGTGAGTATTTTTTCAGCAATTTGCATGGCATCGGCACCTTTTACCTTTGCAACCGAAATAGTGACTGCAGGATATTCTGATTGGTATTTGGAAAAGACTTCATGGCTTTTGCCATAACCAAAACTCACATAGTTCTGAGGAGTTTGCGGGCCATCTTCAATGGTTGCCACCTGTTTTAAGTACACGGGAAAGTTTTTATGGACTCCGACCACAAGGTTCTCGACATCCTCTTGGGTTTTCAAAAATTGTCCTGTCGTGACCAAATATTCGGTATCATTCTGTACAAAACTTCCCGATTGGGCGCTTCCATTATTGGCCTGAACCATTTGCATAATGCTTAAGGCATCCAAGCCATTTTCGGCCAATTTGGACTTGTCGAGGACTACTTTTAGTTGCCTCGTTCTGCCTCCAATTTCTCTGGTAATGGAGACGTCTTTGATTTTTTCAATTTCGTTGGTAAGCTCTTCGGCAATCTGTCGTATTTGAAAATCGTTGTAATGAGCGCTCCACAGGGTGAGTCCTAACATGGGGACATCATCGATGGACCGGGTTTTGACCAATGGCGGGGTGATTCCTTTTTGAAACATGTTTTGATGTTTCATCAATTCATCATATAATTTCACATAGGAGTCCTCGGTATTTTCTCCTACATAAAATTGCACCACAATAACTGCCTGGCCATTCATAGCCATACTATGGATGTGCTCTACGCCCTTAATATTGCCAATAATTTTTTCCAGTGGTTTTAGAATCCTGCTCTCCACTTCTGCTGGACTTGCACCTGGATAGCCTATCATGACATCGGCCATGGGCACATTTATTTGTGGCTCTTCTTCCCGAGGGATTAAAAAGGAACTATATGACCCAATAATCATTAGGGCCACCATCAATAAAATGGTGAGTTTCGAATGGATAAAAAAATCGGCTATTTTGCCTGAGATTCCTGCTTGCATTTTTCTGACAATTAATGGTTCTGCAAAATAATTTTTACTACTGCACCGAAATTTTGGCACCATTGTACAACTTTCCATCCGCTGAAACAATGTAAGATTCACCAGTTTTCAATCCAGAAAGTATTTCTACCTGCTCCCCAAAATTTTTACCAACCCGTAACCAACGTAAAATGGCTATGTCACCATCTCCTAATGTATAGAGCCCTGTTAATTGGCCCTCCCTTACCAAAGCATTTTCAGGAACCAGTATTTGGTTGCTTGTAGTAAGGGACGTCTTTTCAACAGGAAACTGAACGGTCACAAACATGCCTGCCAAGATGGGTATATCCGTTGGAGCCAACGCAATCTTTACTAAGTATTGTCCTGCCGTGTTTTTGGCTGAGATGCTTACTTCGGAAATGGTTCCTTGAAGGGTTTTTTCAATGGATTTGGCAAAAACCGATACCGTACCTCCATTTTTGATTTTGTTGATTTCCGATTCGGGAACAAAAGCCTGAACTTCGAAAGCACCAGGAGCTTCCATCGAGATTAAAGGCATCCCGGGATTGGCCATGCTTCCTTCGTCAATGGTTTTGCCCGTCACAATACCACTGAAAGGGGCTGTAATGTTTGCGTAGGCAAATTGGGCGCTTACTTCATTCTTCATTTGATTGGCGGCTTCCAGTCGTGCTTTTGCCATTTCAAAACGAGCGGTCATGTCATCCAACTCTTTTTGTGAGGCACTGTTTTCTGCAAAAAGATTCTGAAAACGCTCGTAGTCTTTTTTAGCATTGTTGTAGGCAGCGGTGGCTTCTAAAATTCCTGCATTTACTTGGGCCAATTTGGCTTGTAAATCGGTGTTGTTTATGGAAATCAACAATTGGCCTTTTTTTACCTTTTCGCCCACCTTTACATGGATTTTGTGTACAAACCCCATCATGCGGGTACTTAAATCGGCACTATTCACCGATTGTATTTTTCCACTAACAGTTAAAAAAGGATTGTTTGAAGTGGCATCCACAGTTTGAATTGTCACCGGAATGGGGGGAATGTTATTGGTCTCATTCCTGGAATCGTTGCCACAACTTAGGGTAGTCGCAATAACGAAGGCTAGAATGGTAAGGGATGGATATTTTTTCATTTTGAGTTTATTCTTTGGTTAAAAAACTAAGGTATGCTTGGGTGTAGTTGTATTGAAAAATACGTTGATAATACTCCAATTGCTTTTGGGCATATTGGGTTTCGGCCATGAGGAGGTCGCTGGTTTTTTCTAGGCCTTCCTTGTACCGATTGGTCCTAATCCTTAAGGATTCTTCCGATTGTTGCAATGCCAATTTTGATAATTCTAGGCTATTCCAGGCATCTTCCAACATGCGCTTTGCCTGCCGGAAAGTTCGTTGACTTTCCAATTTATACTGCTCCAATTCCAGTTTGGATTTTTCATAAGAAGCTTTACTTTTCTGAGTTTGTCCAAAGCGTTTGGAACCATCCAAAACGTTCCAGCTAAGACTTGCACCCACTAGATAACCATTGGCATCGGCCTGGAAAATTTCGTTATCATAAAGCTCATAACTTCCAAAAGCATTGAGCCGTGGTAAAAATGCCATTTTATCAGCCTGAAAAGCGTTTTTATAAGCTTCGGAAGCATAGGTCATGGCCTTGATATCTGCACGATTTTCGGCATAATCCAAGGAGAGGTCCATGGTTGGGACCGAAATAAGTGAATCGGATGGCTTCAGAACAAGGTGAAGCTCCGAACCCATGAGCACCGCTAAATAGTCGGAGGCATTCTTGATTTGACTTTTCGCAAACTGTAGTTGGTTTTCCACTTCGGTTACCCTAACTTCCACTGCCAACAGATCGGCTTTTTGCAAATAGCCTTGAACAAAACTGTTCTGCGCCAGTTTGAGATTGGCCTGGGCCGCTTCTTTTGCCTTATTGAGCACTGTAAGGCCTTGGTAAGCCAACTGAAGTTGCATATAGGCTTTCTGGGTTTCAAAGACTATGTAGTCTTTGGTGCGCTGCCACTGCAGTTGGGAAGCATCGTATTGGGCTTTAGCAGCTTTTCTTTGATACACCCCATCCATATTAATAAGGGGCTGTTGTACTTCTATCTTGGTGGCAAAATTGGTGGTACGGGCGGGATTATTTAACAAATTTGGGTCAAAGTCGCTTGGCGTTAGAATTTCCTGGTTAAGTTTGGATCCGAAAGCCATTAGGGGGTTGTTGGTCGTAATCCCTGTATAGGAAACTTGGATGTTGGGAAGGAAAATAGCCTGGGTTTGTCGGTAGTTTCCCAGGTTTTCTTCCATTTGTTTTCCAGAGATCTGAACGGTCTTATTGTTTTCCATGGCCTCCTCCAAAGCTTCAGTTTGTGAGAGCAATCGAACTTCTTGGCCCCATCCAATGGTAACATGCATTATGGCGAGTATGGGAAAAATGAATTTCATGTGTTTTTCAATTTTGGGCAAATATAGAATGACAGACCAAGGTGAGTCAGTAACCTTTGTTACCTAATAAAAAAGCTCCCTTTTGGGAGCTTTTAAACGATTGGAGTGGAGGGCTTTATACATTTTTCCCCTTCAGCATTTTGTTCCAATACAGGTTGGGGAGCATGTATTTTTTCAACATCCAAAGACGCCAATGTTCTTTCGAGCTGTTAAAGACAAGCATTTGCTTAAGTTTTGGGTCGGGGGTAAAGTTGTTTTGATAGTCAAATTCAGCCAACACCATTTTACCATATCCAGTTACCAAAGGACAGGAGGAATAGCCATTGTAACTGTGATTGGTAGCTTCTTTATGTTCTTTTAGGAGCAGTAGGTTTTCCACTACCACGGGGACTTGTTTACGGATGGCGGCACCCGTTTTAGCGGTAGGCAATGCCGCAACATCTCCCAGACCAAAAATATTGGTGTATTTGTTATGCTGCATGGAGTGATGATCGACATCCAACCATCCAGCACTATTCACCAAATTGGAATCGCGCACAAACTTTGGTGCTGCTTGTGGTGGCGCTAAGTGTAACATATCAAATGGTATCTGGATATCCACATCACCAGTCATTTTTTCACCCAGTTCATTATTTTCATTGATTACACAACGGTTTTCCTCTGGAGCCGTATGATTGAAGTGGGCAATTTTGTTTTCCACATCAATTTCATAAGGGGCGTAAAAGGGTTTAAAATGAATGCCATACCTATCAATAACTTTCATGAGGGTTTCCTTGATAGGTTTTACCCCAAAGATCACACTTCCGGGGGTGGCAAAAATGACGTTCGTTTTATCTTGCAACCCATTTTTGCGGAAATAATCCGCTGCGAGATATGCAATTTTTTGTGGAGCTCCCCCACACTTGATAGGGGTGGTGGGTTGTGTAAATAAGGCATTACCCCCTTTGAAATTTTTAATGGTTTCCCAAGTGTGTTCCGGATCGATGTAATTGCTACAGGCAACACCCTTTTCGAGGGCTTCGGGGAGGCCCTTGATCATGGACGGTTCCATAACCAATCCAGGGGCTACAACCAAAAACTCATAAGTAATGGCACCATTTTCCTTGGTAGTAACTGCATTGTTATCTGGGTCGAACCCAGTTGCGTAATCCTGGATCCAATCGACCCCTTTAGGCATTACTTCTGCCATGGGTTTTGCCGTTTTCTTATAGTCGTAGGCCCCGGCTCCTACGAGGGTCCATGCAGGTTGGTAGTAGTGGGTATTGGCCGGTTCGATGATGGCTATGTCCAAGTTGCTGTTTTTTTGTAGCAATTGTGCCGCAGTCATGATTCCGGCGGTACCCCCACCGATAATCAGAATTTCATATTGTGATTTCATTCGTTAAATTTTTGGTCATTGGGGAAAAGTAACAAGTGTTTCCCGCAAAATTTGTAACAATTGTTACAGTAGCGCAAAATTTATCGCTTCAGTAGTTTGAAAAACAATTCGTTACCAAATCGTTGAGGAATGGAATTGTAAGCTGGTGCCATAATTTCAACTTGGAAAAAGGGATTAAAGTACTCGAGGTATTCTTCTTTGTTGCCTCCAAAAGGGGGTTGGTCGGTATTTAAAGGAATGTTGAAAAGAAGCCCAGCCAAAATCCCACCTGGATTTAGTAGGGAATGCATTTTTTCAGTATAACGCAATCTTTGGGATGGATGCAAGGCACAAAAAAAGGTTTGTTCAATGATGACATCGAAGGAATCGCCGAGTTCAAAAAAATTTTGATGCAGTAAGTGGGTTTTTGGAAAGCTGGGAACTCTTTTTTCGAAATTTTGCAGTGCGGTTAAGGATAAATCGAGTATGAATAGATTTGAAAAACCCAATCCGTGGAGGTACTCAGCTTCGTAGGAGTTTCCAGCACCCGGAATTAATATTTTTTTGGAAGTATCGGACCATTGGTCGAAATAGGCCTTCAAAGGAGGGGAAATAGCACCCAAATCCCAACCCGTTTGTTTGTTTTGGTATCGTTGGTCCCAATACAATTCGTCGAGAGCCATGGATGCTTAACTGCTTAATTTTCCTGTAGCACAACTTACAAAGGATTTGGCTTTGGTAAGCATAGAATTTTTGGTGCCTTCTGGGGGATAACCAATTTCAATAAGCTTGTTTTCAACTTTTTGAAAAGCAGCTTCATTTGTGGCATTGAAGGATACCGTGCTCGTTTGTACTTCTACAGCAATAGCACTGATCTCCTCGATTGTGGCTAATTTTTCAGAAATGGTTTTGGCACAACCGCCACATTTTAGATTCTGTACTTGCAAACTATAGTTCATCACCGTACGTGTAAGATTATTACCATCCAAGGTAACCGCCCCTTAAGTCATAAATTTCCCTAAACCCCATGGCTTCCAAAAGGGCCGCTGCTTTTTGGCTTCTATTTCCCGAACGGCAATAAACGTATACGGGTTTTTCTTTATCGAGTTTTTCAAAGGAATTCGTAAAGTTTCCCTGATCAAAGTAGTCAATGTTGCGGGCATTGTTAATATGGCCTGCTTCATATTCTTGGGGTGTTCTCACATCTACCAACTGAATACTGTCGGCTTCAATGGCTTTTTTAAAGGTTTCCTTATCAAGGATTTTGATGGCATCGGTTTCCTGGGCTTTTGCGCCAAAGAGGGTTGCGAAAAATGACATAAGAAGGATTGTTTTTTTCATGAAACTTTTTGGTTTAAAATAGAAGTAGCCCTAAAGGTAGGGCTACTTCTTTAATCAACCAACTAACCAACGATTTCTTCCAACTCTTTCTTAGCTAGATAGAAATCGATTTTTTCACAAGAATCATCCAAGATTCTTGCTTCCATTTCTTTCAAGGTCTTTGGAGGAGGGACAATTACCTTATCTCCCCTTTTCCAATCCAAAGGCATGGCAACTTTATGTTTATCTGAAGTTTGAAGGGCTTCAAGGGCGCGTAAAATTTCGTTCATGTTCCTTCCCACGTTCAATGGGTAGTACATGATAAGGCGAATTTTTTTGGCCGGATCAATAAAGAAAACGGCACGTACTGCTGCGGTTTCACTTTCGTTGGGTTGCAACATGCCATACAACTTTGAAACCTTCATATCAATATCTGCAATGATGGGAAAATCAAAATATACACCTGTATTTTTGCGTACGTTATCTACCCATCCTAAGTGGGCATGAATGCTATCGATACTCAACCCCAAAAGTTCTGTATTTAAAGCATCAAATTCTGGTTTTCGAATTGCAAAGCCACTCATTTCAGTGGTACATACTGGGGTAAAATCGGCAGGATGCGAAAACATCACAATCCATCGGTCCTTGGCAAAATCGCTAAGTTTTATTTTTCCCTTGGTAGTAATGGCTTCAAAATCTGGAGCAAAATCACCAATGCGGGGCATGGTTGTATTTGTATTTTGTACTTCCATCGTCTAATCATTAATTTAAATCAAAAGTACCCAATGTGTGCATTTCATACAGTAACACTTGTTACACAACTTAAATTTTATAAGAAAAGGGGCCTAAAGCCCCTTTTTAGCATAATTTTCCTTTGTATTTATTTCAGGGTTGAAGGGCATACGTAATCTGTTTTTGGAATTTGGGTTTCCTGAATACTCTTGAACCCGCCCGCAATATCGATGAGATTGTGGATGCCTCTACTCTTAAGAATAGATGCTGCAATAACACTTCGATAGCCACCGGCACAATGAAGATAAAAGGTAGTTTCTTTTGGAAAGGAGGTAAGGTAATCGTTAAGATAATCCAATGGAGTATTTTGGGCACCTTTAACATGCTCGGAAAGGTATTCACTTTCTTTGCGAACATCGAACACCGGGACATCCTCTTTTTGAAGGATGGATTCAAGCGTTGTTGCCGAAATGGAATCCAAGCTGTCATAATCCATAGCAGCTTTCTTCCAAGCATCGAAACCGCCCTTTAGAAACCCCAGGGTATTGTCGAAGCCCACCCGGGATAAACGGGTAACGGCTTCTTGCTCCTTACCTTCTGGAGTAACCAATAAAATGGGTTGTTTTACGTCGGCAATCAATGCACCGACCCATGGGGCGAAGCTTCCATCTAAGCCTATAAAAATGGATCTGGGGATATGCCCTTTCACAAAATCCTTTTCGTTTCTAACATCCAAGACAATGGCCCCGGTCTCATTGGCCGCTGCTTCAAAGGCTTTGGGGCTTAGTGCTTGGGTTCCTCGCTCTAGAACTTTGTCGATGTCATCATACCCTTCCTTGTTCATTTTTACATTCAGAGGGAAGTATTGTGGAGGAGGTAACAAACCATCAGTAACTTCAGCAATAAACTCCTCCCGCGTCATATCGGCCCGTAAAGCATAATTCATTTTCTTTTGATTGCCTAAGGTATCTACGGTTTCTTTCATCATGTTTTTCCCGCAAGCCGAACCAGCACCATGGGCAGGGTAGACAATGACATCGTCCCCCAACGGCATGATCTTTTCCCGAAGGCTATCGTAGAGAATCCCAGCCAATTGTTCTTGCGTCATGTGTGCCGCTTTTTGAGCTAGATCAGGACGGCCAACATCTCCCAAAAACAAAGTATCACCACTAAAAATGGAATGGTCTTTTCCGTTTTCATCCTTCAGCAGATAGGTGGTACTTTCCATGGTGTGGCCTGGAGTATGAAGGGCCTTAATGGTAACCGCTCCCAATGGAAATTCCTGTCCATCTCTGGCGATGATCGCATCAAAGGAAGGATTGGCATTTGGGCCATATACAATGGGTGCTCCCGTTTCTTTGGAAAGGGTAAGGTGACCGCTTACAAAATCGGCATGGAAATGTGTTTCAAAAACATACCGGATTTTAGCTCCATTTTTTTTCGCTTTCTCTATGTATGGCTGCACCTCCCTTAATGGATCGATGATGGCAACTTCACCCTTACTTTCAATGTAATAAGCTCCTTGAGCCAAACAACCAGTATAAATCTGTTCTACATGCATGGACTTTGTTTTAAATCGATCTACAAAAATATTAAAAAAAGGCCCCAATAAAGAGCCTTTTCTTATTGATTGCGGAATGTCTTACAAAAGGGTTGTAGGACAAACGTAGTCAGTTACGGGCACGTTGGATTTTTTGATTTCATCAAATCCTCCCGATACGTCTACAAATTCGCGCCATCCACGCTGTTTCAGGATAGATGCGGCAATCATGCTGCGATAGCCTCCGGCACAGTGCAAGATGAATGGTTGATCCTTTGGGATCTCCGCAAGATGATTGTTAATTTCATTCAAAGGGATATTTACGGCACCTACCACATGTTGGGAATCGAATTCACTTTTTTTGCGAACGTCGATAACCAATGTTTTTTCGCGTAAGTAATGGTCTTCAAACTCCTTGGTATCCAGCCTACCAACCCTTTCATAGTCTTTCCCTGCGTTCTTCCAAGAGTCAAAACCACCGGCCAAATAACCAATGGTATGGTCGTAACCTACCCTTGAAAGGCGGGTAATGGTTTCTTCTTCTTTCCCAGGATCGGTAATCAATAAAATTTCCTGTTTTACATCGGGAATCATTTCTCCTACCCATTGCGCAAAATTACCTGCGAGCCCAATATTAATACTATTAGGGATAAAGCCTTTTGCAAATTCATTGGCTTCTCGGGTATCCAGCATTAAGGCATCGGTTTCGTTTGCTGCGGTTTCAAAAGCTTCTGCGGGAAGCGGCTTTTGGCCCCGCTCCATCACTGTATCCAAACTATCGTATCCCTTAATGTTCATCAACACATTTTGTGGGAAATATACAGGGGGTTTTGTAAGGCCGGTAAGTAGCTCTTTTATGAATTCTTCTTTCGACATGTCTGCGCGAAGTGCGTAGTTTACTTTTTTCTGGTTGCCCAGGGTATCGGTGGTTTCCTTACTCATCATTTTTCCACACGCAGAACCAGCTCCGTGGTTGGGATATACGATTAAATCGTCGCTTAAGGGCATGATTTTGTTGCGAAGGGAATCGTACAAATGGCCAGCCAGTTTTTCCTCGGTGAGTTCCGATATTACATGCTGCGCCAAATCGGGTCTACCCACGTCGCCTATAAACAAGGTGTCGCCAGTAATGATTCCATGCTCTTTTCCATGTTCGTCAATCAAAAGGTAGGTAGTACTTTCCATGGTATGCCCTGGGGTATGGATGACCTTTACTTTGTAATCCCCAACAGAAAAAACTTGATCGTCTTCTGCTACAATGGCTTCAAAACCTGGCTTTGCCGTAGGGCCATAAACAATCTGGGCCCCGGCTTTTTTATGAAGGTCCAAATGGCCACTTACAAAGTCGGCATGAAAATGAGTCTCAAACACATATTTAATTTTAGCACCATCCTTATGGGCACGGTCCAAATAAGGTTGTACTTCCCGTAGGGGATCAAAAATTGCTGCTTCGCCATTGCTTTCCAAATAGTAAGCAGCATGCGCCAAGCATCCGGTGTATATTTGTTCTACATGCATCGTGAAAATATTTATAGTTGATTTTACTAAAGTATAATACGTTAATACACTGTACAGTAACTTAAGTTACATTACTTGCTGAATTCTTTGATGATGATGTATATTCCCATCAACAGCACGAACCAGCCAAAGCCTTTTTTGAGTTTTTTTCCATCAATAAATTTGTTCAGCCAGATTCCAAAGAAAATCCCAACAATGGAGATGGCTGTAAATCCTAGTAGAAAAGCCCAGTCGATGGCCAGATTCTCGATATCTCCAATAAAACCGATGAGCGATTTAATGGCAATGATTAGCAACGATGTTGCCACGGCTTTCTTCATGGGCAATTTGGCAAACAGTACCAATGCCGGAATGATTAAAAACCCGCCGCCAGCACCAACGATACCCGTAAGCACCCCAACAACGAGCCCTTCAAGTATAATAAGGGGATAATTGTAGGATACCACAAGGGCATCCGATTGTTCATTGCTTCGTTTGTCGCGGATCATGGAAATGGACGCCACCAACATGATGATGGCAAAAAACACCATGATACCAAGATTCTTGGTAAGGGTAAATTCACCCATTTTGAATATTTCATCTGGAATCGCAGGGACCAAAAATTTACGGGTAAGGTATACTGAAATAAAAGCCGGTATGGAAAACACAATGGCAGTTCTAAAATCCAATAGTTTTTTTGGTACGTTTCTAAGAGCCCCAACCAAGGCAGAGGAACCCACTACAAAAAGTGAATAGGCGGTTGCCGTAACCGGATTGATGCCCAGCAAATAAACCAACACGGGAACAGTAAGGATAGAACCTCCCCCGCCAATGAGCCCTAGAACCACTCCAATGATGAGGGCGCCAAAATATCCTAAAATCTCTGTAATTTCCATAAATAAGTAATGCAAACTTAGGGCTAGATTATGGAACTCCTTGTAACAATGGTTACACAGGCTTTGTTCAATGGCGGTCGATTACTTCAATTTTATTTCTGTGAATTTTGATTTTGCCCAATTTTTCTAGGTTCTTGAGTAATCGGGAAATGACCACCCTCGAGGTATGAAGCTCGTAAGCAATTTCCTGATGGGTCGTGTGTACCATAATATCCGAGGTTACCTTTACTTTATCGTGGAGGTATTTCAAGAGACGTTCGTCCATTTTCATGAACGCGATACTGTCGATGGCTTCTAACATTTCCATCAACCGATTATGGTAACTTTCAAACACAAAATTTCTCCAAGTTCGGTATTTCCCTACCCATTCTTCCATTTTTCTGATAGGAACCATGACCAATTTGGTATCCAGTTCGGCAATGGCCCTGATTTCACTTTTTGTTTGCCCCAAACAACAGCTTAGGGTCATGGCACAGGTATCGCCTCGTTCCAGGAAATAAAGCAGCAGTTCGTCCCCATCCTGATCTTCACGAAGCACTTTTATGGCTCCCGAAATCAAAAGCGGCATAGATTTGATGTATTCCCCAATTTCAATAAGCTTGAACCCTTCAGGAAGTTCTTTGAAGGTACCCACTTGGTTGATTTCTTCCAAGAGTTCATTTTCAAAAAGATGGCCGTAGCTTTGTGTGAGTTCTTGAATCATATGGTGAGGAAGATTTATTAAATATAAAAAAAGCCCCACAATTTGCGGGGCTTTTTAAAAAGACCTAAGGTTATTTGATGACTAGTTTTTTGGTGGTCGATTGGTTTCCAATTTCCACGGTAACAAAATACAGTCCTGCGGCAAATTTTGAAGTATCAATATTGGCGGTGTTGTTTCCGTCAAAAATTGACTCGTCAAAAGAAGCCAGTTTTTGTCCCAAACTGCTATAAATAACCACTTTGGAAGCAGTAGATCCAGTGTTGCCCAAACGCAATTGTACTAAATCTGATGCAGGATTCGGAATCAAGGCAATTGATCCTAAGTCGAATGAAGGTGCGGCAAGGAGACCGTCTACAAAGACATTGTCGATGAAAGTACTGTTCCCGTTTTTATTGACATTGATGAATTTGAAAATCACATTTTCACCTGCATATGCACTAATGTCGATCGTTTCTGTTCTCCATTCACCAGAATCGGTAGGAGTCCAATTAGGAGTAGTGTCGTAATCGGGAAGCGTAGACAGGTCCAAACCTCCTTTTCCGTAAATAATTGTAAAGTTTTCACCACAATCAGTTGACACCGAAACATACAGCACATCACTGAAAGCCGGGGAGAACTGCGCCTTGGCAAGATCGAAGTTTAACGAGCCCCCGCTGGTCATACTGCTCAAATCGTAAATTTCGGTAAGTAAGGCATCCTGCTCATCCAAGGCAATGTAATCATAGTTATTCATGTACGCTGCGGTAGTACTGTTGCCGTCAGACCCCGTAATGCTTTGTTTTTCTGCCCAGGTGATGTCGTTGTCGGGATTCTCGACAATCCAATTGGTGGGAGGAACTCCCGTGGTTTCAAAAGTCTCGGGTGCCGTAGGTACTGTTGTTGATACATAGGCATTGAAGGAGAGCTCCTGGGTATCATTGAAAGGGTTTTCGTCTCCAGAAAGATCCACCGTTGCGGTAAGGGTATAAGCCCCATTGCTGGCAATATCCAAAGGCGTAGAGAAATCGAAAGTAACTTCTTCATCGGGTGCTAGGGTTCCGGTGAAAGTTTCCTGTACAGGGGACTGTCCGGATACTTCGTAGGAGACTGGGAAATTACTTTGCGATGCTGCACCAAAATTCTTGATGTTAATGGAAACAATGTTATTTCCGGCACTACAAACCGTTGAAAAATCGGAAGGATCATTGTTTATGGATTGTATTGAAACATCGTTGGTCAAGGCGCAATTCAACAGTCCGCCGGCATAGAACGATCCAATGGTACGCATGCTTTTCCAGCCTTGGGTTGCATTTTTGGCAACTATGGCATACCACATGGGATCAGAAGTATTGGCTATGGGTACGGTAATGGAAGTGGTTGTCGAATTGCCTGCAACCTCCATGAACTTATCCCCCAAAACGTATAGATCATAGCTTTCAGCCCCAACAGAGGCATTCCAGCTAAAGCTGGCCTGGCCTGGGCATACTTGTGTTAGTGTTAGGCCCGTAACCAAAGGCGCAATGGAAAAGGTTCCATCACTTTCGTCTGAAAAAGCCCCACTAGTAATTCGAACCTTGGCTTTTCCAGTGGTAGTGGAGGGAACAGACCATAGGTAATTGGTCACGTTATTGGCCACTGTAGTGATGGGATTCCAAGAACCTCCGTTATCGGTAGAGTATTCCAATGTAAAACCTGAAGAGGTATTGTAGGCATCCCAGTGCAGGTTTTCGGAAGTACCTCCTACAAAGGTTTCTCCAGCATTGGGATAGGTAAGTGTAAGATTTTCTGAAATGATTTCATACACGATGAAATACTCTTGGGGCCCCATAGGCACATTGAAACCACTAATATCCAAATCATAGGTTCCTGCTGCAGGATCATTGATGAGTACTTGTTCCACGTTGTTTAAGTGATCGGGGCCGTTAGTTGCAGGAGTATCCAATGCCACGGGATCGGGGGTTGAATCCAAAACCCAAGGCAAGTAATCATTATTGGAAGGATCAGTGACTACCAAATCCAAATCGTTTACCAAGGCAGGATTGGCTCCAGCTGACGCAGGAACGTCGCTCCAATACAGCATGAAACGCACTTGCTTAGTGCCCGAAGGAACGTTTATGGAATGGGTGTTGGTATTTCCCTGACTGACAGAACTGGAAAGGTATCGACCATCCTCAATAAGGATACCGGCCCTTAGCGCATTAACGATACCCCATCCAAATTTGAAATCGGGACCAACATTCCCATAATCGTTCGCGGTATTCATCAAAGTGGCTTTGATCAATGCAGAAGGAGGAAGCGTCCCGTTGATGTCTTGATATACTTCATAAAGCTGTGCTGAAATACCGGCGATGCCAGGAGCTGCACCCGAAGTACCACCAAACACTTGATAGGTATTGTTTTCATTTGTGGAAAGCTGGTTTTGCCCATTCGCGGTAATATCAGGCTTTATCCTTCCATCGTGTGCAGGGCCTCTACTACTGGAACTTACCAAATTTCCATTGAAAAACACGTTGGCAGTAGCAATGACGTTTTTCCCTTGTTTATGACCGCCCGTGATATTGCCCCATTGATTTCCGGCACCATACCCACAATTACTTCCATTGGAATTTCCCGCTGAAAATACATGCAAGAGGGTAGGGATATCATACACCTGTTGGTCTACGGTATGTGTTATGCTCGTATATCCATCATTACAGCCATTACTGTAAGAAGAATTGGTAATTTGTACGGTTCCCGTATTGATGAGCGATTGTGTAGGACCGTCCAAGAAATTAGCGGCATAGTTCACAATGTAAAGATCTGAACCTGCAGCCATACCTCTCTTGGTTGGATCTAGGTTTCCAGCACCTGCAAAAATACCCGACACACCATCACCATGGGTTTGCCCTGTTCCACTGGCCAAGGTATTATCTATCCTTCCCTGAAAGTCAATATGTGGACCTACAATCCCATCATCACGAACCATTACGCCAATGCCCTCACCTGTATAATTACGGCCAGCCCCTTGGGTATCCAATCCGTTGGCACGGTGCAAACTTCTACCGCGAGTGTCATCTTTTACGTCCGGTGCCACCAAAACCTCAATCCATTTTACATAGGGGAGGTTGGAAAGATCCTCCAAGCAGTTGTCAGGAATGGTCAAATCCAAAATATTAGACCCTTTGTAAGCTTCTTTAAGTGCTATTTGACGCTCTTTCAAATCGCGCAAAACCGCGTCGGTATCCACATACTTGTGGTGCTCTAAGGTGACTAATATTTGATTGCCCTGCAGTGCCCACTCGCCGATATTGCCATTTTTAAGGTCTTGGCTCATTTTGAACCTTCCTTCCACTGGTACAATGGCCCTCACCCCATTGGAACGTAGAAACGCTACAGAGGTGGTTGCTGGAAAATGAAAGAGATAGGTGCGTTGCGGAATGTATTCCAACAATTCTAGCCCCATGGACTTAAATTGATCCTGAACGACTTGGGTAGGGGTTTCGTAAAATTGAACCCAACCAATATAACCATTGGCCAGTCTGGATGATTCCGGCATTTGAGTCCAGTCGAAGGTTTGAATGTTTTCGGGGAGTTCCAAAGACTCATCCTGGAAATGGACCGTATAATTTTGAGAAAAGCTATTCGTCCTAAAGGCAATCAATGCCAAAAGGAAAGTAATTTTTTTCATGATAATTACATTGTTTAGGGAATAAAACGGCGTTTTTTGGTTTATTTTTTTATAAGAACCTCAAATATATCGATTCCCTTAAAAATTTAACAAGAAAAATCGTTAAAAATCAATCAAGTAGTCTCAAAAAGGGCTTTAAGTTCAGTGGCTTCTGCGGGTTTCATTTTTCCGGCCAATACCAAACTAAGTTGTTTTCGGCGAAGGGCTGCTTCAAACCGCTCTTTTTCCAAGACCGTCTCCGGAACCAATTGGGGAACGGTAACCGGGATGCCCATTTCGTCAACTGCCACAAAGGTGTAGATCGCTTCATTGGCTTTGGTACGGTTGCCACTTTCACGGTCTTCAATCCAAACATCCAAAAACACTTCCATCGAGCTTTTAAACGCTCTTGAAATTTTTGCTTCCACAGTGACTACACTTCCTAACGGAATCATTTTATTGAACGCAACATGGTTTACAGAGGCGGTCACTACAATTCTGCGACTGTGTCGTCTTGCGGCGATGCTGGCTGCTCGGTCCATACGCGCCAACAGCTCGCCACCAAACATGTTTCCAATAGGGTTGGTTTCGCTAGGGAGCACCAAATCGGTAATAACGGTCAGTGAATCTTTAGGGTTTTTGATTTCCATGAAGTTGAATTTTGGCAAAGGTACGCGCTATTCTTGCGCTAAGAAATAGAAACCCAAAATTTATGTGGAATAGGCCCATTACTGCGCAACTTCCTGAACCAAGAGCCAAGCCTGTGCGTTGTTGGTTGCTTGTATCTCCCTCAATGCGCGATAGGCTGCTTCTTGGGTAGGGTAGGATTGGTAAACCACTTGGTGCAATCCATATTTGTTTACTCCCAAAATTCGCGCGGGAAATCCTTCTTCAACCAAAAGGCGTACTTTTTTTTGGGCGTTGGCCTCAAAACGGAAGGCGCCAGCCACTACATGGTATTTTCCTGAGTATTCCGGAACGGAAAGATTGAAAATTGGAAGTGGGTTTTCGACCACAAAAGTGGCCTCTTGAATTTGGTCTTCCAACAACAAGTTGGCTTTATTCCGTTCAGCCATATTGAATTCCTCAACCGAGTTTTCATAGATTTTCATACCCGTAAAACCCCCTAGGGCGATGGCAATTAATCCCACGGCTGCATATCGGGCCCATGGAATGGAAGTGCGTTGTTTTTCACGATGCAGGGCCACTAGCTTATCTTCAGAGACAATTCCTCTATCTATGGCAGGAGCATCAAAAGAGGTTAACCCAAAAGATGCGGGATTGAAATTTTCTTTCCCGGACGGAGCAAACTGGATTTTGCGTTCTTTGTTCAGGGAAAAATCGCCAATCCCCTGAAAAGTCACAGTATTATCTTCGGCAAGGGAAAGAGACATCCCTGCCGTATAGGTTCTAATTTTTTGCAAGGCCAACTCATAGCTGCAGCCTAGGTTGGAGGCAACGTAATTCGCCAAAATTCCGTCATTGGCCTGAAGCTGCCTATTGAAGGAAAGTGTTTTGGAAGGTGGATGAAAAATACGGTCGTTTTCAATCTTGGCCGATTGGTATTGGGTCAAAAAAGCCCCGAAACCCGGAAGAATCACACACTCATAACGGTAAAGAAGATCCTTGATGTAGCTAGAAAGTTCCATTGAAACAAACATAACGGTTTTTTTTACCCGTGTCAATACTTGTGCGGGTTACTTTTCAACAAATAAAAAATCTGTATTTTTGTGTACCTCCCCTATTCAATAGTTTCAAATCAAATGCTTTCAGAAAAGGAACTGCTGCAAGTGATGGCACTGCTTTCCATGCCAAATTTTGGGGATACTTTAATCAAAAAGTTGATTCACCGTGTAGGATCGGTTGAAGGGATTTTCAAGGAAAAAAAATCAAAACTCGAAAAAATTGAAGGTGTTGGGCCGCTACGAATTAAAGGACTAAACCCAGAACACTATTTAAAACGTTCCGAGCGGGAGTGGTACTATATGCAAGAACAAGGTATTGCCTATCGCTATTTTTTGGATGCCAATTACCCCAAGCGATTGCTGCATTGTATCGATGGGCCCGTTCTGTTTTTTCAGAAGGGCCATATCGATCTCGAAAACAAAAAATTGCTAAGCATAGTGGGAACCCGCAGGGCAACACGATACGGCATAGACTTTTGTGAATCACTTTTGGATGCCTTGCAGCCGTTAAACCCTGTAGTCGTTTCGGGATTTGCTTATGGCATTGACATTACGGCTCAAAAGAAAGCCGCGGAACTGGGGCTTCAGACCGTAGGGTGTCTCGCCCATGGGTTTGATGAAGTGTATCCCAAAACCCATAAACGCTACATGGACAGGTTTATGGAACACGGCGGGTTTATCACGGAATTTTGGAGCGATGATCTTTTCGACCGAAAAAACTTTTTAAGGCGAAACCGTATCATTGCCGGTTTATCGGAAGCGACCATTGTTGTGGAATCTGCCGAAAAAGGTGGAAGTTTGGTCACTGCAGACATAGCCCATTCCTACAATCGGGAAGTATTTGCAGTTCCGGGCAGGGCAGACGACCCACAGAGCAAAGGCTGCAATGATCTTATCAAGTCCCAAAAGGCCCACATGCTTACTTCAGCTGCCGATTTGGTGTATGTGTTGAATTGGCAAATAGAATCCCAAAAACCCAAGGCCAAACAGCCGCCTCTATTTGTGGAACTTATAGGAGAAGAAAAAATAGTTTATGAATATCTAAAATCGTCCAATCGGGAATTGTTGGATATCATTGCGATCGATTGTGGATTGCCCGTGTTTAAAGTAGCAGGCATTTTATTGAATCTGGAAATGAAGGGACTTATTCGGCCTTTACCTGGGAAAGTATTTGAGGCCGTCTAGTACCCCAAACAATGCCGAACGCGTTGAAGTACTTCATCAGCAATTTTAACTGCTTTTGACGCTCCAACTTTTAAGGCACGGTCTACTTCTTCAAGGTGCTCCATGTAGTAGTGGTAACGCTCTCTGGGGACTTTGAATTTATCCTGTATCAATTCAAAAAGGGCCTGCTTGGCATGGCCATAACCATAATTTCCGCCCAAGTAATTGTCGCGCATGGCAGCCGTTGCTGCTTTGGAAGCCAAGAGTTGATACAGCGCAAATACGTTACACGTATCGGGGTTTTTTGGGGCTTCCAAGGGGGTACTGTCCGTTTGGATGCCCATAATTTGTTTTCGGAGTGGTTTATCGGGCAAAAAAATATTGATGGTATTGCCTTTCGATTTGCTCATTTTTTCACCATCTGTTCCTGGAATTAGTTGTGTTTCTTCCTGTACTTTAGGTTCAGGAATGACAAAAACATCCTGATTCATTTTGGCATGAAAGCGCGAGGCTACATCGCGGGTCATTTCCAAATGCTGAAGCTGATCTTTTCCTACCGGAACAATATGTGCATCGTACAACAAAATATCTGCAGCCATTAACATGGGATAGGTAAAAATCCCGGCGTTCACATCTTCCAAACGGTCAGCTTTATCCTTGAAACTGTGTGCCAAAGTCAATCGCTGATACGGGAAAAAGCAACTCAAATACCAACACAGCTCCGTAACTTGGGGGATATCGCTTTGGCGGTAAAAGACGGTTTTGTTTACATCCAAACCAAAGGCCAGCCAAGTTGCAGCGGTACTATAGGTATTGGTCTGTAAGGTTTCGGCGTCTTTGATTTGGGTTAACGAATGCATGTCTGCAATAAACAGAAACGATTCGTTTTGAGGATTGTTCGCCATTTCAATGGCAGGCAGGATCGCGCCTAATATATTGCCCAAGTGGGGGGTTCCAGTACTTTGTATGCCTGTTAAAATACGGGCCATGCCTTCTATTTTTTTGCAAAGGTAAATTTTTTAGGGTATTTGCTCCCCGCAAATATGTAATTTTGGTGTGTGATGCGTTTCTTCCGAAACATTTTGGTTTTATTTTACCGAATTTGGTTCTACCTTTTGGTAACCTTGCCTATCGTGGTGCTCATGCCCTTATTACTGGTTAGTATTTCCAAGGAAAGTTGGTACCCTTTTTTTTTCAGGTTGGCCCGATTCTGGGCCAAGTTCATTTTGGCCGGGATGGGGTTCTATCCTTTGGTTAAAAGAGGGACACTATACGAAAAAGGCAAAAGTTACATGTTTGTGGCCAACCACACTTCCATGACCGATATTATGCTGATGCTATATGTGAGCAAAAACCCTTTTGTTTTTGTGGGCAAAAAGGAATTGGCCAAAATACCCCTGTTTGGTTTTTTTTATAAGCGAACTTGCATTTTGGTCGACCGCGACAGCCCCAAAAGTCGTCGTGAGGTTTTTGTGAGGGCGCAGTACAAGCTCAACAAAGGTTTAAGCGTGTGCATATTTCCCGAAGGCGGCGTACCAGAGGAACACTTGGTATTGGACGAATTCAAGGATGGCGCTTTCCGCTTGGCTATCGAACACCGCATACCCATTGCCCCCATGACTTTTCACGATAATAAAAGGCGGTTTTCCTATACCTTTTTCAGTGGCAGTCCCGGCAAAATGCGGGTAATGGTGCACCCCATCATTCCTACAAAAATCCTGGAAATGGAAGACAAGAGAATGTTGCGGCTTCAAACTCGGGAAATCATCCTTAACGAACTGCAAAACCCTTCACTATAAAAAAACCGTTCCATGGCGAAAGAACGGTTTTTTCATCATTGTCTGGTATAACCAAACCTAACCAACTAAAAAACTAACCTAAAATTTAAAACTCAAACCACTATAAATCCCAAAATAGTAGGGATTAAAATCTACCGAAGAATTGGAATAGGGGTTGAGTTGGTATTTGAAAATAGGCTCTATATTGAATTTGAAGCGCTCACTGATTTTGTAGTCGAAGCCCAAGCCGATGTTGGTGGAGAAACTAAGGGTATTTAAGTTGTTGGCTTCCCCAAGAACACTTCTGAAATTGCCATCATTGACTGAAATTTCATTGCTTCCCAATAATAAGGTGCTAAAACCGCCAATCATATTCACCCCAAATCGGGTGTTCAACAGGGCATACTTCGCTTCCAAAGGAAATTCATAATACGTAATGCTTTGGCGAATCTCGGCATTGCCCGAAGTGGATTTCAAATTGAGCTGTCCATAAGGATTGCTAGGATCTACAGGCATGTTAGGGACCGTTCCCTTATCAAAGGCACTGAGAACGTTTTTCTCGGGATTGCTGTAAGCAACAGTTTTTAGCGCCAATTCTGAAGGGCCCGTAGCCAGTTCAACACCACCCGTGGCATAACCCACATTCACATTTTGAACACCGGTACGAATGCTTAAACGGTCGGTCACTTGATAAGCCACCTGAACCCCATAGCTAAAATTGATATCGCCCGTTTGGGCATTGTCTGTAAAAGAAGGATCCAGTGAAGAACCTCCGCTTAAGCTATTGTAATAGACTGGGCCCACATTGGGAGTAACTTCCCAAGGCTTGGTGTTTTTTTCCTTTTCGAGGACGACCGCTTCTTTTTTGGACTCCTCAATGGCTTCAAAAATGGATTTTTTGTTTTTCTCAGGGAGGTCTTCATCTTCTTTACTGGGGTTGGTTTCTTCCTTGGCAATCGCTTCACCAACAGTTTCATTCCCTAGTTCATCCTTTTCTTGGGGGATTTTGTCCACAGACTCGAGTTGGCCATTTTTTTGTGAGGAATTGGAAATTTCCGAAGCGTTAGCGATGGCCTCCTTACCAATACCCTCTTTTCCAACAGCGGTTTCGTTTTCTATCAAGTTTTTGGGATTCTGATTGGAGGTGGCTTTCTTTTTTTCAGAAGTGCGTTCTGAGGCAATAACCGTTGTTTTTTCATCCTTCGAAAAGCGCTTTTCCTTTTCCTGAGGGGTAGTGTCATTGCCAATATTGGACTTGTCCGATGCAACAACTTCCACGGATTGGTTATCCTTCCAGGAATTATTATTAGGGATTTCAGCATTCGTTTCCTCCTTCACCACGGCATCCTTATTTTGATTGTGGAGGACGTCCTTGGTTTCAACGGAATCCTCATCGACTACCAATTTTTTGCTTGGGTCGGAAGTCCACAGCCCATTGCCGATGGTAAGAATAAGTGCCAAAAGCGCCGCTACTCCGCCTAGTTTCCACCAGAGGGGAATTACCTTGCGATCGTCTTTTTCCTTGCGGAGCTCAGCTTCAATACGGTCCCAAACCTTTGGGGAGGGTGCCGCTTCAAAATGACCAAGCTGCTCTTGGAAAAGGTGATCTATGTGCTTTTTATCCTTCATCAATGTACTTCTTTTTGAAGCTATGAATCCTTATGATGGTATAATTCTACTTTTGTTTTCAATATGGCCCTTGCCCTTGCTAGGTTCGATTTAGACGTTCCATCACTGATACCTAACAATTCCGAGATTTCTTTATGCGAATAACCGTCCAAAACATAAAGGTTGAAGACCAATCTGTAGCGGTCGGGCAACTCCTGGACAATCTTCAGTAAAAAATCCAAAGGAACAGTTTCGGCTGTTACCTCCTCCTCAGCTTCTTCAATTTGCTGCTCATTTGGAATGTCGTAAAGCTTTTTCTTCCTGTATTTCTGAAGTACCGTATTGACAGTAATCCGCTTAATCCAACCTTCAAAAGAACCTTTGCCTTCAAATTGCTCTATACGCCTGAAAATGGTAATGAATGCATCTTGCAAACTGTCTTCAGCTTCAACCCGGTTTGGGGAATACTTCAAACAAATTCCAAACAAAATCCCTGAATATTCCCTGTACAAGGCCTCTTGGGCTTTTGCATCCTGCTTTTTACACTGCGCTATGAGCTCTTGTAAAGTCAATGAATCCGAGTTATGCTATGCATGAGCTGGCAACCTTTCCATCATTGAACATTACACAGAATAGATTCAGGCCATAGGTTTAGGTTGCGTGTGTTGTGAAAAATTTAAGAGGCGATTGCCTTAAGAGCCTCTTTGATTTTTTGTTCCAGTTCTTCCATCAACTCTGGGTTGTCCATCAACAAGGCTTTTACGGCATCCCTTCCCTGCCCCAATTTGGTGTCGTCGTAACTAAACCAGGAGCCGCTTTTTTTGATGATTTCGTAATCGACGCCCAAATCGATGATTTCCCCCACTTTTGAAATGCCTTCCCCGTACATGATATCAAACTCTGCCGTTCTAAAGGGAGGCGCTACTTTGTTTTTAACAATCTTAACCCGAACCTTGTTCCCAACGGCTTCGCTGGCGGCATCCTTGATCTGCGTGGAACGGCGAATGTCCAAACGTACCGAAGCATAAAACTTCAAGGCATTCCCACCAGTAGTGGTTTCTGGATTCCCAAACATGACCCCAATTTTCTCCCGAAGCTGGTTGATGAAGACCACCGTGCACTTGGTTTTGCTAATAGAACCAGTCAATTTTCGAAGAGCCTGCGACATCAAACGCGCATGAAGCCCCATTTTGCTATCCCCCATTTCGCCTTCGATTTCGCTTTTTGGGGTTAATGCGGCTACCGAATCGATGATGATAATGTCTATGGCACCGCTTCGGATCAAATTGTCGGCAATTTCCAATGCTTGTTCTCCATTGTCGGGTTGAGAAATGATGAGGTTTTCAATGTCCACCCCAAGCTTCTCAGCATAATAGCGATCAAAAGCATGTTCGGCATCGATAAAAGCCGCAATGCCTCCCTTTTTCTGGGCTTCGGCAATGGCATGCAGGGTTAGCGTTGTCTTTCCTGAGGATTCAGGGCCATAAACCTCTACAATCCGCCCCCTTGGGTACCCTCCAACGCCCAAAGCAATGTCCAATCCCAAGGACCCTGAGGGAATGACTTCTACCTCTTGTACGGCAGAATCGCCCATTTTCATTACGGTTCCTTTTCCATAGGTTTTGTCCAATTTGTCCAGGGTGAGTTTCAATGCTTTTAGCTTCGCTTCTTTTTCGTTGCTCATGGTGTTTTTTAATGTAAAATTGTTGAATAGGCTAAGGTACTATTTCTTTGGTTTCACAACAATAGTAAAAAGGCGGTCTGTTCTTTTTTTGTTAACAAACCGCCTCATTAATGCACCTTATTTATAAATCACTTATTGCGTTACTACAACCCAATTGCCTTTGTTTCGTGCATAGTAATTATGGTCATACATGGCATCGGCTTGTGCTCCAGGAAGGTAATAACGCCCCAAATAGGAGGCATTCAGTTTTACGGTAAAGGTTTTGGAGTTGCCGGCATCCAAACTAAAATAGAAATTTACACGATCGTCCCGAATATCGGTGTATCGTGCATCGCCTTTGGCCCCACCGCCCAATTCGGTAAAACTGGTATTTACGATTTCCCAGCCACTGGGGAACAATTGGGTAAGGGCGATGTTGTCGACCCAGTCATTCGAGGTATTCGTAACAGTTACTTTTGCAATAATTTCAGTTCCTTGGCGTAAGGTCGAAGGATCAATATTCTTCCCTTCGCCGTCAAAATAGGCCGCATTGAGCCTAAGGTTTTTCTGTTCCGAAAGTTCTGTTCCCAAGGGCAATTTCCCTTTTTGGGTAAGGGTCACATAGACTACGTTCCCTTTTTTGTTTGAGACCGAAATGGTATTGCTTCCCATAACAAGCCCCAATTCCCGGGTTGCCAGAGCACGATCGGTTTTTACCGTGGCAGTTTTTCCACCAGCGGTAAAACTCACTTCCATGGCTTTCCCGCCGTTCTTCAACACCATTCTTGCCAAAGCCACCAACGCATAGGCGGTTTCCTGAGTGCTGAACCAACGTTGGGAAGAAAGTTCCTTCGCTACCGAAATGGCCATATCCCTTTGGGCTTCATCCCCAAGCAACACCATGGTTTCCAAAGCCATGCATTTGTTCCGGAAAGGGGAACCATACGTATAATAATCGTAACGCTGGGGCACAAAATTAATGTTGGCCGTTTTCATGACCTCCTTGGCAACCTGTTCTTTTCCCGCAAGAGCATAAGCCCCTGCCAACCGCCATTTGGCATCGTTTGTCAAATTTTTGGATTCCCGTAAACGGTTCATTGCCGCCAGTTCGGGCTGCCCAGCAAGAGCCAACGTATACAATCGGTAGGCTTGTAAAAGGCTTTGATTGTATTGGGTGTTGTTGTCGCGCCATTGTCGTGCGGCATTCTTTTGGAACCGCACCCAATTGTCCATGAAGGTTAAGGGCAAAGCATATCCTTTTTGTTTGGCCTCCAGCATAAAATGACCTGCGTAGTTGGTGCCCCATTCGTTCACTTCCATTTCTCCGGGCCAATAACTCAATCCGCCATCCGTTCCTTGGAAATTTCCCAAGCGTTTAATGGCCGCTTCAATGTTTTTGCGGATTTCGGTTTTCTTTTCAAAAGTCAAATCAAAAATATCTTCCATGTAAATTTGCGGGAAAACACTCGAAGTGGTCTGCTCGATACAACCATGGGGATACTGTATGAGGTATTCCAACCTGCTGTTGAAATCCATGGGAGGCAATGTAGAGAACTCCAAACTGGCTTCATTGGTCCCAGGCACCCCAAAGGTTTCGAAATTGATGGTTTCCGAAGCGTTTTCGGCAAGGGTATACAAGGTAGACTTTTGTGAAATGGGGTTCGGATTCTCCACGTCGATCTCCACTTTATAGGAAGCGCTCTCCCCATTCCCAGAAGCACTTACCTCGATGGTTTGGAATTGGTCTGCGGGCAAGACTTCAAAGTCGAAATTGACGATCTGTTCCCCGGGTTCCGAAAAATGGATGGTTTTCGAACTGCTACCAATGGGTTTCAGGGCCTCCCCGGTTGTTACCTTAATAGTAGCCGATTTCACCTTTTTCTCCATGGCAAAAACAGTTACGGGAAGGGTTACGGTTTCCCCTGGGGAAAGTTTTCTGGGCAATGAAGCCAACACCATCAGGGGCTTTCTCACCGGAGTGGCCCTGTCGGTTTTACCGTAGGCACTTTTGGTTTTATCCCCTGCAATGACCATGGTACGTACCGAGCCCACATAATTGGGCATGTATAAAGTGTGGGCCTTTTTTTCGCCGGCTTTCAGAGTAAACGGCCCAATGTAGCTCACCACAGGCTTGAACCGATTGGCCTTACGGTTTTTCGCCCCAGCGGCATCATCGCCACCTCCTATGGCAAAAATGTTTTCCACACTTCCGGAATAGGCGCCAATCACATCGTCAAAAAGGTCGAAGGTTTTTACGCCCAAAGCTTCACGGGTGTAAAATGCATCGTGAATTTCGGGAGTGGCAAAACGGGTTAAGTCCAAAAGACCTTCGTCCACCACGGCAATGGTATAGGTCATGGGTTTCTTGTTTTCTTCTGAAACCTGAACGGTAAACGACTCCTCGGGTTTCAACACTTCGGGCAACTCCAATTTTGGTTTTAGGACGGTAGAAGGATCTTCCACCAAAATAGGCACCACACCGTACAAGCGGATGGGTAGGTCGTTTTTGGTTTGCTCGTGGGGCTGCAACAACGAAATGTTTACATACACATTGGGCGACATTTCTTTGGTCAACGGAATAGAGACTTCGGTTTCTCCTTTTTCGGTAGCAATCCATTGCGTAGAAAGGACCTCGGTGCCATTTTCGATGCTTACTAAAGCATGGCCTTCACTTCCGGAAGGGAAGGTAATTTTGGCACTTCCCCCTACTTGGTACTGTTCCTTGTCGGCTGCAAAAATAAGCATCTTGGCACTTTCGGCATCGCTGTCCGATGGTCGGCTCCACCAGTTGCGATAAAAGTAGGTAATGCGTCCCGTGGCATGGCCCGAAACAGGATCGATTACCCGTATGAGGTAGCGACCTCCTTGGTTTTCGGGAATGTTTACAGTGAACTGATTTTTTCCTTGGGCATTGGTTTTGAGGGTAAACTCCTTATAGGGTTTGTGCACGGTAGCATTTTCATAGCGGGAAAGGTTGTCGTACCCTCGGTTCCACCACCAGCGCCATTCAATTGAAAAAATCTGCACCTGTACCTCTCGGTTGCCAGAAGCTTTTCCCTGGGCGTCGACGGTAACAATATCGAATACCGCATTTTCGTCGGTAAAGTAGGACCCGTAGCGATGGGGGTCGGGACTTTTCAACCCAACAAAGTGGGAATAGGGGGCGAGGTTTTTGGAAAACACGTCCACGGAAAAATCGCCGCCACCTTCAAAAACCTTGGTAAGGAACGTTGCCTGCAACATGCCGGGCGCCTTACCGTTTACTTGCAGGTTTTGGTTGAAATCTACGGAACCATCCTGTGACAGACTTGTTTGAAGCACCGGGATTTCTACTTCGTTGAAGGTACGAATAGGATCATTGAATTGGTACTTTGGAAACTCCTTGAAGGCCGTGCTGGTGCTTCGCAAGGTGGCTTGCATGTCAATTTTCAATCCTCGGGCAGGAGCACCGTGGAGCCAAAGGGCTTTGGCCGTCCCTTTTACAGGGTTGGAAGCATCGAGGATCTCATCCTGAAAATCCAATAGTAGCTTCAACCGGTTGGGTTTGATGGTAGCTACCTTTAGGGTTTTGGAAAACTTGGCGCCCCCCACCGAAACCGTGGCATTCCAATTTCCAGTTGGAGCTGCCGTTTGGGTGGCAATTGGGAAGTAATAGAACCCATCATTTCCTTCATTCAACACCGTGCGTTGCACCAATTTGCCCCGGGCATCGGTAACGTCTAATTTTACGGGATGGCCTTTGGGCAACGGATTGGTATTGTCGTTCAGCACAAAAGTAAGGTGGATGCTGTCCCCTGGGCGGTACACACCCCGTTCGGTATAGAGAAAACCTTTAAGTCCCTTTTGGAGCTTTTTGCCCGAAACGTCAAAATTGCTCAAGGAAAGGGCATTGCCGTCATTGAGTTTTAAATAGGCATATTGACCATTCTTTTGGGCTACGGCAAACGCTGCGGTTTTATCCGAGTCGATGAGGGTTAACCCCTGCGGATTGGTATTCGCGGTTCCAATAAGTTGCTGCTGAAAATTGTAAAGGCTCACTTTCACCCCGGCTTCAGGATGGGCGGTCAATAAATTGGTTACGGCAAAATGGTACGATTTGTTTTCGCCCTTTTTAACAATGAATCCCAAATTGCTGCCCAACACGTTGGTGGCGGCCATACGGTCATTGTTGTAATAGGCGGGGTGACAAGGGTTGTCCCGTTCGTACCAATTGTAATGGTAGCTCTTGTAATTGTAGATTTCGTTGTCCCAGTATTGTTCTTCCCGCGCTTCTTCGTCAGCATCTAGGTCTGCGGAATAAGTCTCGTCCCAATAGTCTTCTTCGTAGTATCCATCGTCATAATACCCATCTCCCGCTTCTTCTTCGGGATCTTTTGAAACCGAACTGCAATCATAGAGGGCATATTCTTTTTTGAAGCTTAGTTCTACCCGATAAATGGCTCCGGGATCGGCGTTGAAATAATCCGACAGATTGATTCCATACGATTTCCACGCACTGCTCAAGCTGGTCTCGGCATCTTTCAGTTGAACGGTCTTTTTGGCAATGCGACGCCCCACTCGACGAATGTCGTAGGCATCGCGGTCGTTAAGCTCGGACGTTTGGAGGTATTGCAGTACATTGTCTTCAAAGATCTTGATGATTCGCACATCCACTGCCGAAAGATTGACCGCTTCAAAATACAGGGGAGTCGATGTGGCGTTGGGCAGGATGGCTCCCTGGGAAAGTAATTTTACAGCAGGCTTTAGCTGTTCAAAAGAAACGAGTTCCGAAAACTCTTTCCGCAAGCCAAAACCTTCAGTGTTTTTGATGCCCGTAAAAACAGTCACGCGAGTCTCGCCTACAATTCGTGAGGTAGGGTACACGTGTAGAACGTTACCATTTACTTCAAAGCGGAGGTCTTCGGCATTTTCGATGGTGACCAAGCCCGCAAAATTTTGATTTTCTTTCAGGGGGTCAGAAAAATTAAGGGTCAGGGAAGCATTGGGGGCCACCGTTGCTTTGGCATCCACGATGGTAAAATTGTTCTGTCCCGGTATGGCTAGGGTATTTGATCCCTTGAAGGGAGACCCAATAGGATCGCCATCCCAGGCAATCAGGATTTCCGTATCGTCCACCTCCCGCTGGATGCTGTCGATGGTAAAGTTAAAATACGTCGCCATGCCGTCGTCCTCATTCCATTTTAGGACGAGCGCCTTCCCATTTTGGGTGGCCGAAATAAGGTTTTTAGCCTTTTCCGTGGGGATGAGGTCGGCACTTACAATGTTTCCGGTAACGTATTGCCAACCTTTGCTGTACGATTGCAAATCGCCCAAATCGACTTTAAAATTGGGGCTAAGTGTTTGAAAGCTGAAGGTAAACTCCTTGAACTCCCTTGGGACATTCGTATAAAGCTTGCCCAATTTCACCGTCACAAAATACTCGGTGTCGGGTTTCAGGAAACCCTCGGGTTGGAACACCAGGTTGCGGTGGTTTTCCACAATCAGTTTTCCCTTCGTCTTTGGGGAGATGTCGAGGTAGTTGGCATCAATTTCCTGGGTGAGTTCAAACTGGTCCAGGGGTTTGGCCAATAGCACTTCGATGGAGCTTCCGATACTCTGGTTGCCATAGGTATGGTGACTGATGTACTCCCGGAACTTAAAGAGGTTGTCGGTTTCGGAAAGGGTGGGCTTTTGCTCGCAAGAGGCCAGCAATAGGAGGGCTAGGACGCTGAGAAAACGGGTTAGCTGCTGCATGATGATGGTTTTGTGTTGTTAAATTACGATTAATTGAGGGTTGTCCCGAAAGGATCGCGACGATATTTTTGAACAATTTGCACGGGCAAACCGCTACTGTTGGATGCTAGTAAAGTATTTTGGGAGGAAAGTCAATGGGCTAACGGAAGCCTTTAACCGTTTCGTATGCAAGGCATTAACATTTTGGAGATTTTTAACAAATGGAAACGATTTAGGGTTTCTCAAACCCATACTCCCGCTCCACCTTACAAATCCGTACGGTATACCATTGGTACCATTGCTGTCTTCCTAGGTGCTGCGCCTGCTGGTGATCGAGTTGGGCCTTCCAGTGGGCAATGTCCTCCAAAGTCTGCCAATAACTAATCGTGATGGCCAATTCATTCCGGGCATGTTCAAAGCCTAAATATCCGGGTTGCTGTTGAGCTAGCTGCTCCATCAAATCGGCCATTTCGGCATAACCCTCCAAATTTTCAGTTTGGACATTGGTAAAAATAACGGCGTAATACGGTGCTTTCATTAGCAAAAAGTTAATTACATAGAACGTCCCTCCCCTCGGGGGAGGGATCGAGGGTGGGGACTATTTATAAATCCCAACATAAAGCTCCCCGTTTATATCAATATATGCCCGGTACATCCCGGCTGTATTGAACTCCATGGCAATATTGCCTTCCCTGTCCAAGGCCACCACGCCGCCATCGCCACCCAAAGTGGGCACTTTCTTTTGGATTACCTCTGCAGCCGCTTCTTGAAGGGTCAGCCCTTTGTATTCCATCAGGGCCGAGATGTCATGGGCCACTAGGGCGCGGATGAAATACTCCCCCCAGCCTGTGGAAGACACCCCACAGGTGTTGTTGTTGGCATAAGTCCCTGCGCCGATAATTGGAGAGTCCCCAATGCGGTTCCACCGTTTGTTGGTCATCCCGCCGGTAGAGGTCCCTGCGGCGATGTTGCCTGCTTTATCGAGGGCTACGCAGCCCACGGTTCCAAATTTGGAATTCTTGATGTACGGATCCCAAAGGGCAGCGGTTTTGTTTGCTTCCTTTTCCTTGATGCGTTGAAGCGACTGGAAACGGTTTTCGGTATAGAAATAAGAAGGGTCCACCAAATCAAACCCTCGGGTTTGGGCAAATTCCTCGGCTCCTTTTCCGGCCAAAAGCACATGCGGACTGTTTTCCATCACCTCATACGCCAAATTAATGGGATTCTTGATGTGGGTCACCCCGGCCACGGCCCCAGCGTTCAAAGTGGCGCCATCCATGATGGAGGCGTCCAGCTCATTGGTTTCTTCATGAGTAAAGACCGCACCCTTTCCAGCATTGAACAGAGGAGAATCCTCTAATACATTGATAGTGCGCATCACCGCCTCAAGCGAGGGCCCTCCTTTTTCAAGAATAGCATAACCGGTGCGGATGGCCTCCTCCAGCTTGGCCCTGTAGGCATTCTCCAGGGAATCACTCATGTTTTCCTTCAGAATGGTCCCAGCGCCACCATGGATGACAAGGGCAAACTTGGGGGACTTTTCTTCTTTTTTTGCAACAGCATCTTGTATTTCATCATATGAAAATTGCTTTTCATCGATGTTTTTACATCCAAAAGAACAAAAAAGTAGGAATGAAAATGTTAAAATTTTAAACATGTGGCATTTTTTTCAATCACCCACCTAAGATACTACAAAATACTGTATTTGCTGGGTTTTACTAGAATTATCCCATTAGAAATTTCATACAAAGCGTTCAAATTATATCGATGAAATGCACAGTAAAATCGATTAAGTGTTTGTTCGTATCGATTTTTTGTTATCTTTGGACTACATCAAGCCCCAAATTTGATGCCCCCGTTATGAAACTACTTATGACTAGCCTACTTGCTATGGTATTATTAGCTACCGTGGCGTGCTCCAAAGATGAAGGAGTAGAAACTGTTGAACAGTCCAATTACTCCGTTGACCTCAACCTTGCTCAGGAAACCGATTGGCAAATGGCCGATGAAATTCTTTATTTCATCAACGAACACCGTGCCTCCATGGGCCTTCCTGCATTGCAACGCGATCGCCAGTATGCATCGGCCTACGCAGTAGACCATACCCAGTACATGATCGAGAAGCACCAAATTAGCCACGATAACTTTGGCGTGCGCGCCCAAGCCTTGAAAGATCGCGGAGCTGCTTCGGTGGGAGAAAATGTGGCTTATGGCTATTCCACCGCCGAAAGTGTCGTTAATGCCTGGCTTAATAGCCCTACCCACCGTCAGGTTATGGAAGGAAACTATACCCACACGGGCTTTGGCGTGATGCAAAACGATAACGGTCAATACTACTTTACCGAGCTTTTCTATAGAAAATAAAATACTTTTTCTTCATTTTTAGATTTACAGCTTTTGCCGTACTTTTATGCAAACCCATAAATGTACGGCAATGGCTATTCAAAAACCTTTCAACCTTACCCAATGGATCACGGAAAACAGGGACCTCCTGAAACCTCCCGTCGGGAATAAGAACCTGTATGTGGATGCCGAAGACTACATCGTCATGATCGTAGCAGGACCCAACGCCCGAAAGGATTATCACTATAACGAAACCGAGGAACTCTTTTATCAGTTGGAAGGCAACATCTGTGTCGTCATTCAGGAAGACGGTCAGCGGAAGGAGATGCACCTTGGCCCCGGGGACATGTATTTGCACCCGCCTAAAGTGCCCCATTCCCCCGGACGTAGCGAAGGCTCCATCGGTTTGGTGATTGAACGCAAACGCGCTGGTAAGGGATATACCGACGGACTCCTTTGGTTCTGCGATAACTGCAACCACAAGTTGCACGAGGTTTACTTCGAACTGCACGACATTGAAAAGGACTTCCTTCCACATTTCAAGGAGTACTACAATTCCAAGGAGCTGCGTACTTGCTCCAAGTGTGGCACCGTGATGGAAACCGATCCGCGCTTTACGGCCGATTGAGAAGTTTACACCTTAATTTTAGCCACTGAATTTCCTTCTTTTTCTTTAAGGGAATACCTACCTTTGTACTCCATTAAAACAAAATAGCATGAGTACGGTAGCAACAGCTTTCGGTATCGAGAAGGCCCTTCAACAATTGGGCATTCAGGAAATCAATTACGGGACCTCCACTGGCAGCCAATGGTTCCCTGGAGAAGGAATGATCCCTTCCTATACCCCAGTGGACGGCAGCCTTATTGGCAAGGTCACCACTACTTCCAAAGAAGAATACGAGCAGGTCATGCAAACCGCTGTCGAGGCGTTTCAATCCTGGCGCTTGATGCCCGCCCCTCAACGCGGGGAAATTGTTCGACAGTTTGGGGAAGCCCTGCGCCGTTTGAAAGAACCGCTTGGGAAATTGGTTTCCTACGAGATGGGCAAAAGCTACCAAGAAGGGCTTGGGGAAGTACAGGAGATGATTGACATCTGCGATTTTGCCGTGGGCCTTTCCCGCCAGTTGCACGGACTTACTATGCACAGCGAGCGCCCCGGACACCGCATGTACGAACAATACCACCCCTTGGGCGTGGTAGGGATCATCTCAGCCTTTAACTTTCCGGTGGCGGTGTGGAGTTGGAACACCGCCCTAGCCTGGATTTGTGGGGATGTATGCGTGTGGAAACCTTCGGAAAAAGCCCCCTTATGCGGTATTGCCTGCCAAAAGATAGCAGCACAGGTATTCAGTGATAACAATTTGCCCGAGGGTATTTCCTGCCTCATCAATGGCGATTATAACGTGGGGGAATACATGACCCACGACGCTCGCATTCCCTTGATTTCCGCAACGGGCTCCATCCGTATGGGGAAAATCGTGGCCCAAGCCGTGGCGGCACGCTTGGGAAAAAGTCTCTTGGAATTGGGAGGAAACAATGCCATCATCGTCACCCCCGATGCCGACATCAAAATGACGGTCATTGGAGCCGTGTTTGGGGCGGTAGGAACTTGCGGCCAACGCTGTACCTCTACCCGCCGACTCATTATCCATGAAAGCATCTACGACCAAGTAAAAACGGCCTTGGTCGATGCCTACAAGCAATTGCGTATCGGCAATCCGCTGGACCAACACAACCACGTGGGGCCTTTGATTGACACCGATGCCGTGGCACTTTATCAAAAAGCATTGCAACAGGTCGTTGCCGAAGGTGGGAAGCTCATTGTAGAAGGTGGGGTATTGGAAGGCGAAGGCTACGAAAGTGGCTGCTATGTAAAACCAGCCATTGCCGAAGCCCAGAACAGCTTCGAGATCGTGCAGCACGAAACCTTTGCCCCCGTCTTGTATTTGTTGAAATACAGTGGCGGTGTGGAAAATGCCATTGCCCTGCAGAATGGGGTAGTGCAGGGTCTTTCCAGTGCCATCATGACCAACAACTTGCGCGAAGCCGAGCGGTTCCTAAGCCATGCCGGTAGCGACTGTGGAATTGCCAATGTCAACATCGGGACCTCTGGAGCCGAGATTGGCGGGGCTTTTGGCGGTGAAAAGGAAACCGGAGGCGGTCGTGAAAGTGGTAGCGATGCCTGGAAAGTATACATGCGTCGCCAGACCAATACCATCAATTATACGACCGAACTGCCCTTGGCACAAGGCATCAAGTTCGATTTATAAATCTTGGTGAAAAAAGCACTAGTACTCCTTTTATGGGTTTTGGTGGGAGTTAGCGCCCAATCCCAAACCGACAATGCCTTTTTTGAAAGGATTGAAGCCGTTGGTGCGGCCAAGGTGCAACCCTTTCGGGAAGGACAGATCGAATTCTTGAAGGGAACCAACCCTCCTCCCAAAACTTGGAACTATGCCGACATGGTCCGCTTCGCAGAGGACTTGGCTAAAGAGGAGCTCATTTTGATGGGCAGCTACATCGAGCCCTCGCAAAGGGAGGGCTTCTATGGGTACAATTTCTTTGCTTATCGGAAAGAGGGGGAAACTTATGAATATTACTTTGCACTCATCCTCGACATCAATACTAACAACGATTTCCAAATAGCAGGTTCCTATTTGTTCACCGACAAGGATTCCTTGAAATCCTGGTGGAGCCATACTTTTTACATGTATTATGAAGGCCTGTTGGAAGCCATTCCAGAGCAGTTTCGATATCCTGTTTGCCCACCCCCTCCATTCGAGGATTGATCAATTTCTTCCCTTTTCCAAAGGATAGCACTGGTACACGGGTGCACTTTGCCAATAGTCCTTGGTGTCCACATCCATCACCGTAATGGGGCCCTTGAAGGCCGCTCCAGTATCCACGTTCCATACTCCGGCACGGTGCATGGGCGTGGTTTCCCCCAATCGGGTTACGGGGGTATGACCAATATAAATCTCTCGAAACAGTTGCAATCGGGCAGGATAGGTAGGGTCGTCTTTCGATAGGTTAGGATCCAAGGCACAGGCCAATTCCCAGAGGGTGCGGTCCCAATACACCAAGTTGGGGTAGTACTCGTACTGTGGGCCGTGCAAGTTCGTAAACCCAGCATGCACGTACAAACGGTTTTGGGCGTCGAGGTGGTAGTTCACCAATTGCTGATAGAACTTCAAGTGTAGTTCCATTTCGGTTTCGGAAAGCCTCTCATAACTTTCCCTTGTGGCCTCCCCACCGTTTCGCAACCACAAGGGGTTGTCATCCCCGTGTTTCAGGTATTGGTAGGCCAAATAATCGTGGTTGCCCCGGATGAAAATGCAGTGATACTGTTCAGAAAATTCCATCAGGTAGGCCACCGTCTGCGCACTTTCACTCCAGCCGTCTACATAATCGCCTAAAAAGATAAAGGTATCCTCCTTCTTGGGAAGTGTTTGTGCCAATACGTCTTCCAAGGCCTTCAAGCCTCCGTGGATGTCGCCCACTACCAACGTTCTCATTGGTTGGCCAAATAAATGATGGTGCCCAGGACTGCAAGGATGAACAGTACAAAGAAGAAAATCTTCCAGAAAGAGTAGGGTCGCTGTCCGGCAATAGCACCCGTTTGTCCGTTCACGAAAAAGTTGTACCGTTTGCCGTTGTAGCGGTAGGCACTAATGTACACGGGCAATAAAATGTGCTTGAAGGTTTCGTTGGTTAGTTTCATGTCGAGGGAAGTCACCCGTTGGGTGTCACCCCCAATGTCCCTACAGGCCCAACGCTCGGCAATCTTACGGGCCTCTTGGGTCGATTCCAAATGGCCTTCCTTCAGCGAGATGGTGTACTTTTCGGTAACGAAGCCTGCCAGGTAACTCGAGTCGAAAGGCTTTAGTTCTTTCAGGTTCCAGTGGGCCACCTTGGGAGGGATGCGTCCCGATTGTTGCTCGGAGGCCTTGATGAGGGTGTCGTCCACAAAGCCGGAGATGCTCCCGCTTACCGGCGTCCATCGGGTACGGCGTTCCTGTCGGGTGCGGGTAACGGTCTTTCCGTTCACCGTGGTGGTGTAGGGTACCGTTACGTAATAGTAATCGCCCCGTTGCCCCGAATAGTTGGCAAACAGTTGGGCATCAAAAGTCCAGTAGGGCGAATAGAGCCCCTTGGTATTTTGGGGGTCCAGGCTGGCTTTCTTCAGTTTGTTGGGCGCCCACCACAGGCCCTTCACCCATTTCTGGAAGACCAAGTGGGCCTTCTGCTGCGTGATCTGAAACGGCAGCACGGCCCCGGGCAGGATCCACTCCTCCTTGTAGGCATCCTCAATAATCAACGGACTGTTGCAGTACACACAGTGCAGCGACTTGTAGTTTTCCTCAATGTGCTGATTGGCCCCGCAGCTCTTGCACTGCAGCATGGTAATGGCCTGACTGTGCGATTGGGTCCCCAAGGTTTCGAGGTAGGGCTGCAGTTCCAGTTCCTCAAACTGACTTTCAGAAAGGGGAATGTTTTGGGTGTAGCCGCAGTACTCACACTTCAGCTCGGTAGTGCCGGGAGCGTACAACAGTTCCGCCCCACAGTTCACGCAGGCTTTCTTCAGTTCGCTCTTTTGTTCCTTGGTTTCTTCCATACCTCTTGGTCAGGCTATGCCTGTCGAAGTCCCATTAAGCCCCTGGCAGGGGTGGTGGAGTGCTGCCCCCCAAAAAGGCCTTCAATTCGTCCACTTCCTTTAGGGCCGTCCATGCGCCCATACCCGCCTTCCAAACCAAGGTGTCGCGGTTTACGGTGCGGTTGGCAAACAAGGCTTGCAGTTGCTCGAAGGTTACGGGGCCTGCCTGTTGTCCGTTGGTGGCGTAGTAGTATTGTATGGCCGTCGGGATAGGTGGCGGACCCGCTTGCTGTGCAGGGGCGGCATTGCCCTGTTGGGTGTTTTGCCCTCCCATCATGGCGCCCATCTGTTGGGCCATTACAAAGCCCATGCCCATGCCCATACCGGCCCCCGCGGTGCCTCCCTCTTGGTTGGCGGCCGCCTCAATGGCCTTGGCAGTCTTGAACTTGGTCAATTTGTCCAGATCCAGTTTGTCTAGACGGCTGTATTCAAAGATTTCCTTCTTGAGTTCCTCGGGCATGGAGACGTTCTCGATAAAGAACCGCTCCAACGAGATCCCCACCCCTTGGAATTCGGGCTGCATCACTTCCTTGCAGGTTTCGCCCAGTTCGGAAGTATTGGCAGCATAGAGCTCGATGGGGAGGTTGGCCTCGCCCACAGTATCGGTAAAACGTGTGGCGATGAGGCTCTTTAGGTGTTCGTTGATCTCGAAATTGGTGAAGGTTCCGTCGGTACCCACGATGTCGGTAATGAACTTCCCAGGGTCACTGATCTTAAAGGCATAGGTCCCAAAGGCACGGATTTCCACCAGTCCAAAGCGCTCGTCGTTGAGGGTGATGGGATTCTTGGTGCCCCACTTCTCGTCGGTGAAGAGGTGGGTGTTTACAAAATATACCTCGGCCTTAAACGGACTGTTGAAACCGTATTTCCATCCCTTCAAAGTGGCCAGGATAGGCAGGTTTTGGGTATTGAGGGTGTAGGTGCCGGGCTTGAAGACATCGGCCAGTTGCCCCTCGTTGATGAACACGGCCGTTTGTCCTTCACGGACGATGAGCTGTGCCCCGTTCTTGATTTCGTTTTGGTAGCGCTCGAAACGGTGACAGATGGTGTCGTCCGTATAGTCGAGCCACTCGATGATGTCGATAAATTCGTTGCTGAGTTTTTCCTTGATTTTGTCGAATATCCCCATGGTGGTGTGATTTTAATTATGGAAGTTTAAAGATAGCAATTAATGCAGAATTGCAGGTTAATAGTCTGTTACTTTTTGGAGGCCTTGGGGCTCTCCGCCACGTTAGTCTTGTTTTTGGGGAAATGTTACATCGGGTGTTGGGTGCTGGGTGTTGGGTATTGAAGGGGGGATGTATGTAAACTCCGCCCGTCCGTTCCGGACGTACCCCTCGGAGCCTGTCCTGAGCTTGTTGAAGGATCTAAAGAGGGGAGCTTTTATGGAAACAGCTATTGCCTATTATTTACCCATTATTGGGTGGTGTATGGGTCATCCATGGGTTATCCGTGGGTTATCCGTGGATTATCCGTGGGTTGTCCTGTTTGGAAATAAGTGGCAAAAAGTGGAAAAAAGTGCCCTTTTTGGGAAAAAAGTGACCAAAAACGGAAAAAAGTGACCAAAAGTGGAAAAAATGACCGAAAAGTGGAAAAGATGGTCGAAAAGGGTCGATTGCGGAAGGCGGGGTTTGGAAATCCAAAATTTGCGTTCTAGGTTTGGCTCGTCGGATTCCGGAAATGGGCCCGGACGGATGTTTAAAAACTAAGGCATCCCAAGGGCCACCGATGTGAACTGAATGTTTAACTTAAAACTAAAAGTTATGCCTAAACAGGAATCATTTATTGAGTTAAAAGGAACGATGGGCAAGGTTACCTTCTACAAAACGGAAGGGGAATACATGGCCCGTCGCAAGGGCGGCATGAGCCGCGAGCGTATGTTTAACGACCCGGAATTGGGACGTATCCGCGAGAACCTGAGCGAATTTGGCGGGGCCGCTTTTGTGGGGAAGGAATTCCGCACGGGGCTGAAGTCGCTGATCAAGAGCCTGGGGGACAGCAGGGTAACGGCCCGGGTAACGGGCGTGATGCGCAAGATTAACGGGGCCGGAACTGGCAAGAGGGGCCAACGGAGCTTTGAGATGCTGCCGAACAAGCGGTATCTGGAACGGTTGGAATTGAACCGTTACCGCTCCTTGGCCTCGGTGTTCTGGCCCGAGTACGGGGAGCCCACGGCCGATGCGAACCGCAGCGTGCTGACGTGGGTGGTGCCCGATTTCCACACCGAACGCGATTTGGGGGTGCCCGACGGGGCGACGCATTTCCAGTTGGTGTTGGCGAGTACGGTGCTGAGCGATTACACCTACGATGTGCAGGATGGAGGCTATGTGCCCGTGGAGCGTGAGGTGGCCCGAAAGAAGGCGATTGCCTACAGTGAGGCCCTGCCCATTGGTGGGATGTTGGGGAGCGACCTGACGTTGAGCACCGATTTGGGCCTTACGGAGGCGTTGCCGGAAACCGCGGCTTTGGTGAACCTGATAGGGGTGCAGTTTTTCCAGCAAGTGGATGGGGAGCTGTACCTATTGGAAGGGGCACAGGCGCTGCAAGTGGTGAACGTGCTGTAGACTTGTAGCTTGATTGCTCTTTTGTTTGGCTGTAATGGGAAGGAGCCCTCGTTTGTATGGGGGCTCTTTCTTTTTGTATTTCATGTAATCTTAGTTTTATATAAATGCAATCCATCTTTAAAATATTTAATGAAAGAAGATTTTTTATTTTCTATTTGACGAAGCCTAAGCAATAATTTTATCAAATAGTAATTAAAAATAAGATTAATCAGAACTGAGGCTTAGAGAATAAAAAATATCGTCTAAGTTATCGGGTTGTAATGCCCATCGAAATGCTGGGTGTACTTCCCAATCATAGCCAAAATCCACAAAAGTGTTTGATAAATATCTGTTTTCTTCAAAATACTTCCTTTGAATGGTTCCATCGGCAGATATTTTTCTTGCTGTCAAAAAATTAATCTTAAATAGAAATTGGGCTAAATCTTTTGCACTAGCAGGCCTGCCATTTCCAAATGTAAAATTGTTTTGTTGTTTGATATTACTAATTTTGCTTTGTAATTCTGGTGTTTTGTAAATATAACCATCAGCAGCAAACTTTTCTTTCCTCGATGGTTTCATGCCGAAAACTAACTTTTCAATTTGAGGTAACTCACTTTTAAACTCATTAATTGTGTCTTGTATTCTGCCCTGCGAATACTCCTCAAATATTGATTGAAAGTGTTGAGTTCTTATTAGACTAGAATTACCAGCATATGCTTGCTGTGCGGCCAAAGAACATAGTTTGACTAGATCTCGAGGTCTTTTCCTTGTTAATGACATTAAAATACGGTGTATAGGAACTTCTTCCCATTTACCTTTTCCATAAAATTTGGGTTCAAAAACTTTGCCTAAATGATGGCTTAGGTGTTTTTGCGGTGTTCGCATCAAAATTTCCTCATCGGCTTCTTCTCCAAAAAAAGTCAATATCCTTTTTATTAGTAGTACTAAAATTTCATGGTTAGACCATTTATACCACACAACAGCCCCTTCTATTTTATCCGTTGATTCATCAGATGTACGAACTAAGTAATAAACATCTGATCTCAAAGAAACTTTAAAGAGTAGGCCCGGATTTTCGTTGGCCATGTCTCTAATAGCATTTAATAGAGCTGAAATTCTATTTATATCATCTGTTTTTCCTTGCCAGCCTCTATCCAAATCATCGAGATAGACAATAATTTTTTTACTTTTTAAAAAATTTTCAGCAGCTTTCTTTTGAGTAGGCTGTAAGTCAACAGTGTCTTTAACCGCCTTTACAGAATCAGAAACAAAACTAACCAATTTTACACCAAACTGACTCAATTTTCCAGCCAAAGAATCATTATAGAGACCAAATTCATTAAATACCTTTGCTCCAATGATTTTCGTCAAACCGTATTTCCATTGTCTTATTCGAAGTAGAAAGTTTTCATCAGTTTTTCCTAATTCTGCGATATCATCAGGTTTGATCAATATAGGCAAATTTCCATTTTCCTTTTCTTCTGCTATTGCAACTTTAAAAAGTGCTGATTTGCCAGTACCTTTATGACCAACAAGAATGCGAATTGGTAAATCCGATACTACTCTACTATAGGTGTCTTTCTTAAAATAATATTCTCTTAGCCTTTTAATGGGTTCGCTTTCAGCATCTTCAAAACCAAAAAGTTTCTGAATCGTTTCATCGTTAAATTCAATTTTTTTTTTCATTTCCGTTAGTTTTATTTCAAGTTATCGGTTTGTGATTTTCCTTTTATGTTAGTGGGTTTTAATCTTTGCAAAATTTATTTGTGTTCGTTAAATATGCTAATGAATTAAATTCAACACATTCCATTTGGTTAAACATTATTACTCAGTTGTAGCTAAACTTGCCTTCCTTATATTTCTCTAGTACAGTATCATTTGGAGTTAATTTTAAACTTGTTTTGTCAAATTTGCTTTATGCTTTCACTGTTTCATTAACAGTTCGAAACCATAATTGGCTAAAATGGCGATTGAAATCTGTGAAATAATATTGGCAACCTGTTTAATGCTACTAATTGTTTTAATAACCTTAATATAATTCCAATAAATCTTGTGGGGAGAAGCCTAAAAGTAGCAAAATAATCTTTACAAACATTTATTTTGGTTGTTTTATGGAGTGGTGCCAGGAGTTTGGGGCTAGATCCCAGGAACTTGCGTTTTATTTTTCATAAAAAAATACCCTGTATGCACAATAAAATACAAAAGGCTTCGTTTTTATACTATGCAAACATAACTAAACACCTATGTTTTTTATAAACCCATATTGGCCCCTTGCGGTTTCGGCTTTCCATGAGGAAGCGGGACGCGGTCCTTGTGGGCTGCCCTTTTCTACCTTTACCCTAATTGCTCCCCCTGCTTGGGGCGCCTCCCGTGGCGCCGTTATTGTGTAACCGTCCTTTTCTTTGGGGACCTTAAAACAGCTACTATGAAATCCAAACGTATTTGTGTGTACACCAGCGACATTGAAGCCCTAACGGGCAAAAGCCCCCGCGTGAGCCGCGACCTGATGAGCCAAGTTGGGACACAGTACCAGAAGGAGAAGCACCAATTGGTAAGCTACTGTGAATTGGCGGCGTTTTTGAACCTGAAACCGGAAGTGGTGTTTCAGGTAATTAATAATTTGCCTGTGGTGCAAGAGGAGGAGTGAGTGTTTTGTTTCTGTACTTTTTTGCATTGCCCAAAAAAGTACCAAAAAACGCTAGAAGATTTTGAGGCGATTTTGGTGCTTTGGCACCAAACCGCGGCTGTTGCTTATCGCTGCATGCTCTTTTTTTCGCTTTGCAAAAAACGCACTTCCGCTGGCATCACCACTATCGCTGAAAAATCTTCGGTTTTCGGGCTGCGCCCGATGTGGTTTGAAGTTGAGGGTTTTCATGTTAATAATAATTTGCCTGTGGTGAGGACTTAGGATTTATAAATCGTCGTAAAAAATACATAGCGGTTGTTTTTTTTCGTAAATTGATTGAAAATAAATAATCATTATCATGAAAACAACAATTTCCATGGGGAGGAAATTGAATTTCTTCCTCTTTTTTGCCATAATAATTAATTTTAATGGATACTCTCAGGAACTACCCTGTGGTACGGTTATGCCAGAAGGCTTCAATTTCAGCAAGCCATTTCAAATGATTTATCAGGAAGAGACAGAACCCCCTCTTGATCGGCAATTTGTATTAAAAATACATTTTTGGGATCTGGCAGAGGATGGAGGACAAAATGATATCGTTGTTACGGAGTACCAACGCTTGAAAGTTGTTGCTGAATTGAACAAGGCTTTTAATGATATTAATATTTTCTTCAAATATGACGGATCTAGTGTAATAAACTCTTCATATTGGCTTGAGTTTGACTACAACACTGAAGCCCATTGCGTGCCTTACGGAGGGCCATGTTTTACAGGTTTTGTAAGGGATAATGACTATTTTCTGGAAGGAGCATTGAATATTTATTCTCCGGATGTTGTTGAGAATGTTGGGGCTTATGCGCTTTTTGACTATACCCAAGGAATTGTTGCAGGTGTAGTAATGCCATTTGATTATGTAGATTATGATGAATTTGCTACTGCTTGGCAACACGAGGTAGGGCATTTTTTTGGTTTATTTCACACTTTTGAAAGCTGTGGGGGTAATTGTATTGAGAATGTTGCGCGAGAAGAGGAAATAAATTTTAATGCTGATACTGCTGGTGATGATATCATAGATACTTATGCAACTAAAACGTATTATAACATTACCGATTGTTTGTATGATGATACACAATTGGATCCGACTGGAAGGCCTTATGTTGATTATCCACCACAGGCAGACAATTTTATGAGTTATGCGCCTGACGAATGCCGAGCTGTTTTCACCTCTGATCAAATTGCTGAGATGAGAGCTTTTATAGATTGGTTTGAAGAACATCCCGATGGGATAACGTTTATTAATAATTACCACGTATCAATATTATATGAACCATATAAAGGGATTTATTATAACAGTGGTCCAATGACTCACGATCACCACCCTTTTTTCCAGCCAGGATTTGACTATAAATTTGTGGATACTAGCCAAGCGGCAGTTTACAATCAACCCTCTGATTATGAAGACACTTCATTTTGGTATGGACAGCCCGTTGCCTACTACCCGTCCTCCTATGATCAGCCTATTGAGCATTTTAATCATTCAGCATTTTATATTGTACAGTTGGGAGATGAAACTTATCGCAAGTGCTATAACAATGCTAATCGCAGTGCAAGTTTTGGTAATTTGATTTATTTTGAAGATGGTTATCCAAATGGTAATTACACAGTTACACCAAAAGACTCAACCCAAATAAATAGTCCTACTCTAATAAATGAGTTGGATCCTGGATTGTACAATGTTCAAAAAACCTATAATGATGGGACTGAAGAGCAAGTGATGATTTTAAAAGATAATCAGTAAATTTAATGTGAGCTATGGGTAAGGTGGTTATCATATTGATAATTTTCTTTTTTGGACCTGTTTTAAAGGCCCAAATCACCCTGATCCCCGATCCCGAATTCGAACAGTTCTTGGTTTCCGAAGGGATCGATACAGACGGAACAGTGAACGGGCAGGTTTTTACTGCGGATATCTCCGATGAAACCACTTTGAACATCAGTATGCTGCCCTTTTTGCAGGACCTAACCGGTATCCAGGACTTTTCCAGTTTGGAAGAATTGTTGCTCTATCAGGTGGATGTATCCCAGTTGGACCTCTCACAGAATACGTTGTTGTGGCGATTGGTCTTGGACGATCTAAGCCTCGATGCCCTGGATCTTTCGAACAATGTTAATTTGACCCACCTTAATTTGTCCCTTAACTCTCCTTCGGATTTATTTTCGGGAGCTATCGATGCCATTGACTTGAGCCAGAATGTGTTATTGGAAAGTGTCAACATAGGAGATGGCTTTTTGGAAATCGATGTCTCAAACAATCCGAATATCGATTTTATCGAATTGAAAGGGTCGCCAGTACTATTGTTTGTGAACTTACAAAATGGAAACAATGAAGGCATTGGTTTTCTAGACATTCAAAACAATCCTAGCCTTCAGTGCATACAGGTGGACGATCCGGTTGCGGTTATTGAAGGCACTCAACCCCCTTATGATGGATGGTTTATAGATATTAACCCACCCGAAATATCGGATAATTGTGTATTGGGCATAGCCGAAAACAGTACTGTAGTGCCCCTGCTTTCACCCAACCCCGTACGGAACCAACTTAGCATTCAAAGCCAAGTCCCTTTAACCCGGGTGGTCTTTTACAACCTATTGAGCCAGCCACTCTTGGAGGTAACTTCGGGGTTTGATTCCTTGGATGTAACGGCCCTTCCTTCGGGTTTGCTGCTGCTGGAAGTCGTTTCACCACAAGGACGTACGATGGTGAAAGTGGTGAAGGAGTAGTGACTGATTACTTTTTTGCATTGCCCAAAAAAGTACCAAAAAGTCTAGCGCTGCACTCGATAATGCTTAGTTTTAAAAAAATGAGCATGGCTCCTCCCTTTAGTCAAAGGGAGGTGGCTTGGCGCTTAGTGCCAAGGCGGAGGGTTTGTTTTCAAACTCCCCCGTCCGTTCCGGACGTACCCCTCTTTGTCTAAAGAGGGGAGCTCCCAACTAGGTTAAGTCATGGTAAATAAAGCAGCCAAGTTTTTATTCGGAGGGTTTGTTTTCAAACTCCCCCCGTCCGTTCCGGACGTACCCCTCGGAGCCTGTCCTGAGCCTGTTGAAGGATCTAAAGAGGGGAGCCCTCTAGCCCCTCAACTACCGCACGGGCCATGCAGCCTGCAACAACTACATTCTACTCCACGCCATGCAACGCCTTATAGGCCGCCTCGTACTTGTCGCCCGCTACCCAAGTGGGGAACGTGGGGTCGTTGGCAATGAGCCTGCCCGATAGCACGTACCCTTGGTAAAACTTGAGGAGGTAGTCGTAGTCCAGCGAGTCGGCCTCGTCGTCGGCCTGGTGGTAGTACTTCTCAATGGCCTCGTCGAAGGCATCAAAGCCCGTAGAGTAGGTGGGTGCTGGGATGCCTTTTTGGGCAAAGTACACGTTGTCACTGCGGTCGAACAGGTTTTGCTCCGGGGCCGGGTCGCCAACAGCTTTCAGGCCAAAGGCCGCTGCACCTGTTTCTATGTTGTGTTGGGCCGAAGTGCGCTCCAGACCCACAATGGTGGCCAGACCGGTGTTGTTGTAGCCCCCGCCATCGGTATTGAAACAATAGGCCATTTGCTTCAAGGGAATGACCGGGTGCTCCACGTAGTAGCCACTGCCCAACAGCCCCAGTTCCTCCCCGGTAAAGAAAATGAACAGGGCCGAACGCTTGGTAGGGTATTGGGCTAGGTTTTCGGCCATCGACAGCACGGCGGTGACCCCGATGCCGTTGTCGCGGGCCCCGTTGTAAATGGAATCGCCCTCGGCATTGGGACGCCCGATGCCAATGTGGTCGTAGTGGGCGGAGTAGATGACGTATTCGTTTTTCAGTTGGGGGTCTGTGCCCTCAATGATCCCAATCACGTTTTGGGTGGGCAGGGCCGTGCTGCGCTTCCCGTCCGAGGCTAGGGTGAAGGGCATTGAGCTTCCCACGGCAAAGCCGGGGTCCTTGGCGTGGATGTTCACCCATACATGCGGAAGGGGAGTTTCGGGGGTTTCCTCTTTTTTGTTGGTAATTTTTTGCGACCAGTTGTGCTTGAGGTTGGTCCAGGGCCCTTCCTCGATATCCACCAGTTCCACCAGGCCAATGGCACCCAACTCTCGGGCGCGCTTCCTTTTTTCCTTGGCGGCGCCATAAAGGCTCCGGATGTTTTGCCCCTTTTCGGTACCTCCGTACACCACCACCAGCTTGCCCTTAAGGTCATGCCCCTCCAAGTCGCTTTCGGTGCCATAACCCAAGAATAGGGCTTCCCCTTTTAGGTCCAGCGCAGGCATTTCCAGCGTGAGGTTGAGGGGGTAGCTGGTTCCTTTCAGACTTAGGTTCACGAATTGCGGAACCTGAATCCGTTCCAGATCGAAGGTTTGGTAGTACGATCCCGTGCCAGGAATGGGTTGTGCCCCGTAGCGGCGCAATTGATTGGCCAGGTAGAGGGCCGCCATTTTGTTGCCTTTGCTGCCCGTGTCGCGGCCTTCCAACAGGTCGTCGGAAAGGAAGTACAGGTGGCTTTGGATGGTGTTCTTCTGAACCGTGGCAGCGGCTTTTTCTTTGTCCGATTGGGCGCAGGCCACTTGGGTAAGCAACAAGAGGCCAAGGAGGAGGGAGTGTTTCATAGGGTTTAAAGATATGGAAATAAGACGGTCTTTAAGGGGATGTGTTACAGATGGAGCGTTACCCACCTGCAACCCTAACTATACCGCACCTTCCTCAAAATCCTACTGGCATCCTTGAACGACTGGTAGACGGCGCCATTGATTTCCTTTAAAAATTCCCGCGACTCCAGCAGCTTGTCCTTGGCGTCCTGGAAGTCGTTCAGGAAACAGATAAGGTAGGTGGCAGGCAGTCGTTGCAGGTCTTTTTCTTCCCGCCCAGATAATGGCACCTTTTTTTTCAGCTTGTCCAACAGGGCATTGTTGGCGTTGAAGATGTGGTACAGCGTGCGCTTGTTGAACTGCGGGGCCTCGAACACCAACTGGGAGTCGATGTGGTAGCTGCCGTTTTCGTTGAAGGTAATCATCACCTCCTCCAAAGGATAGTACTTGTACTGCTCGTTGAGCCCTAGGTGCACGTATTCGGTGATCTTGAAATAGTCGCCCGTAAACTCAATACTAATCTCGTCCAAGGCCGAGTAGAAGAGCCGCACCTGTTCGTTGATGAGTTCGATGTCCACCCTGGAGTAATAGGTAGTGCCCTTTACGTGCTTGGTAAGCCCGGCCCAGCACACCACAAACAGTTCCTTGAACACCTTGTAATGCGATTCGAGGTCGCTGTGGCGGTGGTTGATGAAGTCGATCACCCCATCCAGGGTCTGCTCGATGCTGTTCATGCTCTGCTGCTCGATGCTCTTTACGATTTCGGAATTCACGTCCTGGATGACGATGTCGAAATCCTTGGGCATGGAAATGCTGCCGTCCCGCATAAAGATGGAGCCGCCCCAGTACTTCCAGATGTTCTTGCGCAGGGAGGTAATCTTGCCCGTAGGCCTTATGGTGACCAGCCCTACCACCTTGTCTTCGGGGAGGTGGGGGAACATCACGTTTTCGTAGGCAATGAGCGGGGCGTTGGTGAGGTAGGCATTGACGAGGTTCTGGAGTTTGCTGTCGTCGAAGAAGTCCACCCCCGTAATCTCGTTGCTCTCGTCCTCTACCCCCACCACGATGTAACTGTTGTTTTTGGGGTTGCTGTTGGAAAGGGCACAGATGTGCTTCAGGAACTTCGCCTTCCCTTCCTTGCTCCCTAGGTCGATACGCCGCTTTTTGTCATAAAAACTGCTCTCGTCGTTGTGGGCGAGCAGGTTTTTGATGAGGAGGCGTTTGTTGATCAAAGCTAAAAGCTTTTGCTATTGTTTATTATTATTTTTTATTGTTATTGTTGGAAGCTCCATCAAATTTAGCTCCCTTTCGCTCTGAATGTTTCAGATAATTTATAAATTTTGAAAGTTGGTCTTCCAATTCTATGCATTTGTTTCGAAGCATATCATAGTCATTTTCATTTAAGTGCCTTCTGTCGAAAGCCCGTTGCAGTTGCGCTCGAGTTTCGGTACAGGAGCCTCTTGCAATGCTAAGGAAATTTATGAATTCCTTGTTTCCTCCACGCCCAAAATCTTCAGCGATATTATCCATTATGGATCCTGACGCACTATTGATTTGATCTCTAAGTTTATAATCCTGGGACAGAGGTGTATTTTTAATATGGCTCCAAACCTCTTGGCAGATATTCCTTGCCAGCTGGTAAATTTCCAACTCTTCAAACGATTTATAATGTGCCATATTTTAGATATAAATCTTTAAAAATAACAATAAACAATGGCAATAAATAATAATCAATAGCTCACTTTCGATTCACAATCGTACTGCTCGCTTGGTCGGTACTCATCACCGTGAGGTCGGCGATGTTGACGTGGGGTGGGCGGGTGACGGTGAACCAAATGAGGTCGGCAATGTCCTCGGGACGCAGGGGGGCGAACCCTTGATAGACTTTGGCGGCACGTTGGGTATCCCCTTTAAAGCGCACCTCGCTGAACTCGGTTTCCACCATCCCCGGATTGATAGCCCCTACGCGGATGCCCTTGCCATTGAGGTCGATGCGCATGCCCTGGTTAAGGGCGTCTACGGCATGCTTGCTGGCACAGTACACATTGCCGTTGGGGTACACCTCCTTCCCGGCCGTAGAGCCAATGTTGATGATGTGCCCCGACCGGCGGGCGATCATCCCCGGAAGGATGGCCTTAGACACATACAGCAGGCCCTTTACATTAATGTCCATCATGGCATCCCAATCGTCGAGGCTGCCGTCCTGTATGGGGTCGAGGCCGTGGGCGTTGCCGGCATTGTTGATGAGGAGGTCGATGTGGGAGAAGGCTTCGGGCAGGCTTTGGATGCTTTCGAAGACCTTATTGCGGTCGCGTACGTCAAAATTGAGGGTATGGACTTCGGTACGTTGCGAGAGCTTTTGGGCCAGTTCGTCCAAGCGTTCTTGTCGGCGGCCGCAGAGGACCAAACGGAGGTGGTGTGCTGCAAAAAGCTGGGCGGTGGCTTTGCCAATTCCAGAGGTGGCTCCGGTAATGAGGGCTGTTTTTTGAGGGGTATTTTCCATTGCCTAAAGGTAGCGGTTCTTTAACATTTTTTAAAGTTAATTGACGGTTAAAGTTGCTGTTAAGGGGTGTTAAATGGCATGGTAGCGGGAAATTCATACAGTATGTTTGGGCTACAAACCTAAAAAATCAATGATGATGAAAAACTTATGGAAAGGATTATTCCTAATGACACTAACCCTTGTATTTGTGTCTTGTAGCAAGAATGACGATGCCGGAAATACCGATCAGGGAACCGCAAACCTATCGGTAAAATTGGTAGACGCTCCGGGGGATTATGATGCCGTGTACATCGACGTACAGGACGTCATGGTAAAGTACAATGGAGAAACTGACGAAGTATCCATTGGCGAAATCAATGCCGGTGTTTACAACCTCTTGGAATTGACAGGAGGCGTCTCGGCGGTTTTGGTGGATGATCAGCTACCTGCTGGATCGATCAGCCAGATACGCCTAGTTTTAGGCTCCCAGAATTCGGTGGTAGTAGATGGACAGAGCTATCCTTTGGATACCCCCAGTGCCCAACAATCTGGATTGAAGCTTCAGCTGCATCAGGACTTGGAGGAAGACGTGTATTATGAATACGTCCTCGACTTTGATGTGGACCAATCCATAGTTGTTCAGGGCAATGGGGGTTATAGCCTACACCCCAGCATCCAAGCTAGTTTGGTGGCCAACGCCGGGAAGATTTCCGGGGCGGTATTGCCGCTGGGATTCCAAACTTTGGTTACTGCCGATAATGGCACTACGGTAGTTTCGGCCTACACCGATGCCCAGGGAAATTATATGCTTTACGGACTACCGGAGGGAGCCTACAACCTCACCTTTGAAGCGGATGCTACCTTGGGAGTGCCTCCAATCACCCTCTCGGGAGTCAACGTTACCGCTGGGGTTACCACCACTGTAGAAACGGTGACCTTCTTATAGGTTCCCGATTAATTAAACAAACAATAGTAACTGGGTGCCTTTAGGGGCACCCTTTTTTTAGGGCACCTTGTGGCCTTGGCTGGCCACCAACAGCTTGAACCAATCCACTTCGGAGAGGTCGATGCTTGCCGCTCCGGAGGCACTTTTGATGCGCTCCTTGCTGGCGGTACCAATAACGGGATGGATGCCTGCGGGGTGTTTGAGGATCCATGCCAAAAGCAATTGTTCTAAGGAGGCATTGTAGGTATCGGAGAGTTCCCGGAGTACGTCGTGGATGCGGTAGGTTTGGTCGTTCTTTTCTTTGAATACCGATCCCAAAGGACTCCAGGCCATGGGGATGATGTGGTGCTGGAGCATGTGGTCCAAACTACCGTCGAATAAGGCTTGATGGGCAGTAATGGAAAACTCGATTTGGTTAACGGTTACAGGACTTTTTGAACGAATTAAATCGGTTTGTGAAGGCGTAAAGTTGGATACTCCAAAGGCTTTGATTTTGCCTTCTGATAATAGTTTTTCAGAAGCTTTGGCCACTTCATCGGGGTGCATCAGGGGGCTGGGGCGGTGCAGTAGGAGCAGGTCCAAGTACCCGCACTGTAGTTCTTTGATGGACTTCTCGGCACTCCAAACGATGTAGTCGGCATCGTATTGGTAGTGTTTGATTTCGTTGTTGCGTGTTTCGCCCACGTATTGGATGCCGCATTTGGAGATGATCTGAACGGATTCGCGGGCAATGCCACTAGTGGAAAAGGCCTTTCCAAAGTCGGCTTCGGTAGTGTAGTCGCCGTAAATATCGGCATGGTCGAAAGTGGTAAGGCCACAGGCCATGGAGTGGTGCATGAGGTCGACCATTTCGTTTGTGTTGAGGTGTTTTCCCCAGGCTCCCCAACCCATGCATCCCTGTATGATTTTGGAAAAAGTAGGTTTCATGTGCGGTGTTTTTAGTGCTTTTAAAAATAACCATTTCTGAATACTTAAATCTTTGTTAAGCCCTTTATTTATCATATTTTTTAACCAATTGTTAACAGCGTTTTTGGTGAATTATGGGCAATTTGCGTTGATTTTTTTGAATGCCTTCCAATAAGAAATATGCACATCATGGAACAAACTGCTACCGCCTTTGACATTGGCGCACTGAATGAAAAGATTGAAAAAGAAAGCGCGTTTATCGACATCCTCACTTTGGAAATGAACAAAGTGATTGTGGGTCAGAAATACATGGTCGAACGCCTCCTTATCGGTCTCTTGGCCCAGGGGCACATCCTTTTGGAAGGAGTGCCGGGACTTGCCAAGACACTGGCCATCAACACCCTGTCCAAAGCAGTACACGGTAGCTTCAGCAGGATTCAGTTTACCCCCGATTTGCTGCCCGCCGACGTCGTTGGAACCCTCATCTACAACATGAAGACCAACGACTTCAGCATTAAAAAGGGGCCCATCTTCGCCAATTTTGTGCTGGCCGATGAGATCAACAGGGCGCCCGCCAAGGTGCAATCGGCCCTGCTGGAAGCCATGCAGGAAAAGCAGGTTACTATTGGGGAAGAAACCTTCATTCTGGAAAAACCGTTCCTCGTGATGGCCACCCAAAACCCCATCGAACAGGAAGGAACGTATCCGTTGCCTGAAGCGCAAGTGGACCGTTTTATGTTGAAGACCGTCATCCAATACCCTAAGATTGCCGAAGAGCAACTCATTATCCGCCAAAACCTGAAGGGTACGACCGAACAGGTAAACCCAGTGGTGACCTTGGAGCAAATCCATCGCGCCCAACAAGCGGTTCGGGAAGTGTACATGGACGAGAAGATTGAAAAATACATCCTCGATATCATCTTTGCCACAAGGAATCCAGAACAATACGGCTTGGCCGATATCAAACCGCTCATCAGTTTTGGGGCTTCCCCAAGGGGAAGTATCAATTTGGCCCTGGCCGCCAAGTGCTACGCCTTCATCAAACGCAGGGGCTATGTAATTCCCGAAGACGTGCGTGCCGTTGTACTGGATGTGTTGCGTCACCGTGTGGGCATCACTTACGAAGCCGAGGCAGAGAATGTGACTTCCGAAGACCTCATCCAGAAAATCGTGAATGTAATAGAAGTTCCCTAGGATTTTTATGTGGCAAGAAAACGACCAACCTTGATCCTTAAAATCTAAAAAGTGGACACCAAAGAGCTTCTAAAGAAGGTACGGAAAATTGAAATCAAGACACGGCGCTTGAGCGATCACGTGTTTGGTGGCGAATACCACAGTACTTTTAAGGGAAGGGGAATGACCTTCAGTGAGGTACGTCAATATCAATATGGGGACGACGTGCGCAGCATTGACTGGAACGTGACGGCGCGCTACAACGAACCCTTTGTGAAAGTTTTTGAGGAAGAACGGGAGCTCACCCTCATGCTGTTGGTGGACATCAGTGGCTCCGAGTTTTTTGGCACCAAGGACCAGTTCAAAAACGAAGTGGTGACCGAAGTGGCCGCTACACTGGCTTTTTCAGCCATGCAAAATAACGACAAGATTGGTTTGATCCTTTTCTCGGACCAGATTGAATTGTTTATTCCACCCAAAAAAGGAAAGTCGCACGTGCTTCGCATCATTCGCGAATTGCTGGAGTTTGAGCCCCAGAGCACTAAAACCGATTTGGCCCAAGCCCTTAAATACTTTACCAACGTGATGAAAAAGAAGGCCATTGTCTTTGTGCTTTCCGATTTTATCACCGAGGGCTACGCAGACACCCTGAAGATTGTTTCGGGCAAGCATGACGTAACCGGAATCCGTATTTACGACGAAAAAGAAGAGCAGATTCCCAATATGGGGATGGTACAGATGCAGGATGAGGAAACCGGAGAATTGCTTTTGGTGAACACGCTATCCAAGAGCGTACGCAACCACTACCATGCCTACTACCGTGAACGGGTGGAAGCCTTTAAGGATGCCTTTCGAAAAAGTGGGGCAGGGGTTGTGGATTGCCGGGTGGACGAGAGCTATGTGAAAAAATTGTTGGGGTATTTTAAACGAAGAACTTGATGTTTGAACATGTGCTGCGGCATTCGATGGTTTTGTGGTTCCGGAATTTATTGATCGGACTGTTATCGCTTTGCGCTTTTGAAATGACACAGGCGCAGGTTACTTCTGCCATAGATACCACCCAAATCCGTATTGGGGAAGAAATCAACCTGACCATCGAGGCCGTGGCCGACACGACCGCATTGGTACTTTTTCCAGAAGGAAAGACCTTCGGAAGTTTGGAAGTCATTGATTCGTATAAAATAGATACTGCCCTAGCCGATTCTAAATACCGATTGATTAAACGTTATGGATTAACCCAGTTTGACTCGGGCCACTACACACTCCCCGCATTGCGGGTGATGATCGGCGACCGAGCCTTCAATACCGATTCGGTAGCCATTGAAGTGCTTGACGTGCCAGTGGATACAACCCAACAAAAGATGTTCGACATTAAACCCGCCATTGAGGTAAACCGTCCGCCTTTCGATTGGATGTTGTTGTTGTATTGGGTTGCACCCATCTTGGTTGTTATTGGGTTGGTGTGGTTCTTCCTCCGAAGAAAAAAACTGAAGGAAGCCCGAGAAAAGCAACTTCCTCCCTATGAGGAGGCCATGGTAGCCCTCCAGCAATTGGATGCTTCCAATTTGTTGAAAGATGAAAAAGAAAAGGAATATTATTCCTCATTAACCGAAATCGTGAAACGGTACTTGGACCGCGAAGTGGATGACAGGGCCTTGGAGAGTACCAGTGACGAATTGATCGAGCGCTTGTTATTGCATAAGGATGCGGGGCATTTCAAATTTGATCAGGAAACCATTCGCAAGTTGGATGCCATCCTGAAACGGGCCGATCTGGTAAAGTTTGCAAAGATGCGGCAGGATTTTGTGCAGGCCCAAGCCGATCGTTCCAGTGTGGAAGCCATCATCAACGAAACCAAAGAGGCCCTTCCAGAACCCACCGAAGAGGAACTTCGACAAAATGAAGCATATCTGGAACTGTTGGCCAAACGAAAGAAAAGACGGCAATGGGCTTACGGCATTTCGGGAGCGATTGGAGTACTTTTGGTTGCGGCACTCGTTTATGGAAGCATTACGGGTTTTGACAATTTGAGGGATCGGATTTTTGGGAATGAAATGCGTAGTTTGGCAGAGGGACGCTGGTACAAAAGCGAGTATGGTACCCCTGCTGTGATTGTGGAAACTCCCGAAGTCTTGAAAAGGATCCTGTTGATTCCACAGGACAGTTTACAGCCGTCTCCAAAAAATGAAGCAACCTTTGAGGCAGGAAACCTTAAAGAACCCTTTTACGTGCGGGTAACCACCACCAAGCTTTCGCAGCAAGTCGAGGGGCAGCAAATTGACCTGAACCATGCACTGGACCAAGCACTCAATGCCTTGGAGGCGCAAGGTGCCAAAAACATGATTGTAAAGCGGGAGGATTTTGAAACGGAAAAGGGCATTAAAGGCCTTAAGGCCTATGGGGAGTTTCATGTGCTGGTTTCGGAAAACAAAGTGCTGAAGGAAAAAAGTTCCTACGATTTATTGATTTTTGCCCAAGAGGGAGGCCTGCAAACAGTGTTATTGGTGTATCAGGATGATGGCGTGTATGCGGAACAGGTAAAAAATAGAATCCTCGATTCGGTGGAATTGGAAGTAACCAATGAAGGAACCAAAAAAGAAAGCTAATGTGGGACCAGTTTGAATTTGTGAACCCTGAATTTTTCTGGCTGCTGCTGGTGCTGCCATTGTTGGTGCTTTGGTACTTTTTCAAACGGTACCAGCAAACAGCGGCTCTCAGGATTTCCAGTATCAAGGGGTTCAAGACGTCCAAAAATTGGTTGGCTAAAATCCGCCCCTTGCTTTTTATTCTGCGTTTATTGGCCTTAAGCGCTTTAATTGTTGCCATGGCGCGCCCACGCATGGTGGACGAGAGCACCAAGATTAAAACCACCAGTGGGATTGACATTGTGATGGCTATCGACGTATCGGCCAGTATGCTGGCCCGAGACCTAAAACCCAATCGCTTGGAAGCTCTTAAAGATGTGGCTGCCAAGTTCATCAATGCGCGACCTAACGACCGCATTGGACTGGTAGAATACGCAGGGGAAAGCTATACCAAAACCCCCTTAACGAGTGATAAGGGCATCGTACTTTCCTCTCTGAAAAGCATTACCTACAATACCATCATTGAAGGCGGTACTGCCATTGGGATGGGCTTGGCCACAGCGGTAAATCGTTTGAAGGAAAGCCGCGCCAAAAGCAAAGTCATCATCCTTTTGACGGACGGGGTAAACAATACCGGTTTTATCGACCCAAGAACCGCGGGTGAATTGGCTGTCGAATTTGGGATTAAGGTTTACACGATTGGGCTAGGGACCAACGGCATGGCTGTTTCACCCATTGGATTGTTGCCCAACGGGAATTTTCAGTACGGGAATGTACAGGTGGAAATTGACGAAGGTTTGTTGAAGGAAATTGCCCAGACAACAGGTGGAAAGTATTTCCGCGCAACCAGTAATACCAAGTTGAATGAGATTTACGACGATATCAACCAACTGGAAAAAACCGAGATCGAAGAATTTAAATACAAGAATTACGACGAACAATACCGCCCACTTGCTCTTTTGGCACTGGGGATTTTGGGATTGGAGTTATTATTGCGGTATACGCTATTTAGAAGTTTTGTGTAATGTATCAACTGGAGCAACCCATTTATTTTTACCTACTCTTCGCCATTCCAGTCTTGGCGCTGATGGCTCTATGGTTATTGGTTTGGAGGCATCGTACCCAAAGCAAGTTTGCGAACACTTCCTTACTGAAGCGCCTGAGCCCCAATCGCTCCATCTTTAAGACCCTATTGAAAGTATTGGTACTGTCGTTGGCATTGGCCTGTTTCAGTATGGCTTTGGTGAACCCTAAGATAGGGACCAAACTGGAAACCGTAAAAAGGGAAGGAGTAGATGTGGTATTTGCCTTGGATGTTTCCAAGAGCATGCTGGCTGAGGACATTGCGCCAAACCGTTTGGAAAAGGCCAAGCAACTCATTACCCAGATCATTAATAGTTTGGCGGGGGATCGCATCGGGATCATTGGGTATGCAGGGAGTGCTTTTCCACAAGTTCCCATCACCACCGATTTTTCTTCGGCAAAACTCTTCCTGAACAGCATGAATACCGACATGGTGTCTTCGCAAGGAACAGCCATTACCGAAGCCATCAATATGGCCAAGACGTATTACAACGACGAGGAGCAAACCAATAGGGTATTGTTTATTGTAAGCGATGGGGAAGACCACGAGGGCAATGTGGCTGCCATTGCCGATGAGGCTGCTAAAATGGGCATCAAGATTTTTACCATTGGCGTGGGAACCGTTCAAGGGGCTCCCATCCCCATTAAGCGCAACGGTATTTTGCAGTTTTACAAAAGGGACGAGAACAACGAGCAGGTTATCACTAAGTTGAGTGAAGACACCCTGAAAGAAATTGCCTCCAATGCCAATGGGGAATACCTAAACGGAAGCAGTACGAAAGCCGTGGTGGATGCCGTAACCGCTATCCTGAATGGGATGGACAAAAAGGAATTTGAAGCCAAACAATTTACCGATTTTAAAGACCAGTTTCAATGGTTTTTGGGTGGGGCATTATTTTTGCTGGTATTGGACGTGTTGCTTTTGGAGCGCAAAACCGCTTGGTTGCAGAAGTTGAACTTGTTTAATGAAGATGAATGACATGAAGCAAATACATTTTTTACTTTTCGGCATTTTATATACCTCAAGCTGTTTTTTAACTCTTTCGGCCCAAGAAAAAAGTAAGGAACAGCTCAAAACCGAAAAGGAAGCCGAAACCTATTTGGCGGAAGGTAGTGATGCCCTTTCGGCCGATAATTTTACCGATGCAGAAGTCAACTACCGTAAGTCTATTGCATTGAACCCTTCGGTGGAAGTGGGGAAATACAATTTGGGGAATGCCTATTACAATAAGGCCCAAAACGAAGAAGCGATGCTGCGCTACAAGCAAGCGGCTTCTGTAGCCACCACCAAACCCGAAAAGCACAAGGCCTACCACAACTTGGGGAATAGTTTCATGAATGCCAAAATGTATCAGGAAGCGGTTGAGGCCTACAAAAATGCTCTTCGGAACAATCCCAACGATGATGAAACCCGTTACAACCTAGCCTTGGCCAAGGAGATGCTCGAGAAAAACCCACCTCAAGGAGGCGGGGATGACGACAAGAATAAGGACAACAAAGAGAACCAAGACCAGAACAAGGATCAACAAAACCAAGACAACCAGAATAACAAGGACCAGAACAACGACAATAAGCAAGATCAGGACAACAAGGACCAAGGCGATCAAAAGGATAAAAAGGACGGCGATCAGGAGGGAGACAATGAAAAGCAAAAGGAGCCCCAAAAAGATCAACAAGGAGATGGCGATCAGCCCAAGGACCAAAAGCAGCAACCCGTACCCGGACAGATGTCGCCCCAGCAAATCAAGAATCTATTGGAGGCCATGAACAATGAAGAGAAAAAGGTTCAGGACAAGATCAATCTGCAGAAGCAAAAAGGAGCAAAAGTCAAACCTGATAAAGATTGGTAGCGATGAAAGCAAAACACATTTTATGGGCTTTCCTTTTCATGCTTACGGCTACGTTTCAAGCACAGGTGAAGTTTGAGGCCAAAGTGAGTAAAAAGAAGTTGGGGATCAATGAGCGTTTAAGAGTAGATTTTGAGATGAATGAAGATGGCGATAACTTCGCACCCCCCACTTTTGAAGGTTTTCGGGTGGTTGGAGGGCCCAATCAGGCTATCAGTAATTCGTGGATCAACGGCAAACGCAGTTTTTCCAAAACCTATTCCTTTTTCCTCGCACCCCAATCCCAAGGGCATTTTACGATAGGGCAGGCCACTGTGGATATTGACGGACAAATGTACAAATCGCCTCCGGTTTCCGTGGAGATTACTGCTGCGGTTGAGATCCCCAAAGACGGCAACAATGCCGACTACCTTGCCAGTGAAAACGTACACTTGGTGGCTGAGGTATCCAACGACAAGCCTTACCTTAACGAAGCCATTACAGTGGTCTACAAATTGTATGTGTCGAACGAAGTAAATATCACGAGTAGTTGGCGTGAAATCGACACCCCAAAGTACGCCGATTTTTGGAGTCAGAACATCGATAACCAAGGCAACCTAAAGGTATACGAAGGAAAGTACAATGGAGAGGATTACCGCTACGTAATTTTGAGAACGACCGTACTGTATCCGCAGAAGACAGGTGAACTTAACATAGAGCCCCTTACCTTGGATGTGCCCATCGATGTGCGCAGCAACAAGCGGGATATTTTTGGGCGTTATTTGATGACTCGAGTAAATAAGACCATTTCGGCGGGGAACCGAACCATTAAGGTAAAGCCATTGCCACAAGAAGGAAAGCCTGAAAACTTCTCAGGTGCCGTTGGTAGTTTTGATTTCAAGGTCAAAACCAATAAAACACAATTGGATGCTAATGAGTCGTTGGAATTAAAGGTATCCGTATCGGGGGATGGTAATTTGAAGCTTTTCGATTTGCCTCATGTAACCTTGCCCAGTTCCTTAGAGGTGTATGAGCCCACACGGGAAGACCAAATCAAAACGCAAACTTCAGGAATGACGGGCTCCATCTCAGAAAATTACACGATTGTCCCTCAGTTTAAGGGCAATTACCCCATTCGCCCCATAGCCTTTTCCTATTTTGACCCCAAGACTGAAACGTACAAGACCATTTCCTCGGACGAATTATTGATTGAAGTGGAAAACGGGCCACTCACTTCAGCCAACCACGAAAGCACTACCAATTTGAAAGAGGCCGTGACTCTAGACGCCAATCAGTTTAAGTATATCATGCTAACGCCCAATTTGGTATCCATGAATCGGGAGGATTTTTTCAAGTCACCTCTTTTTTGGGGGCTTATGGGGGCTCCTTTGGTATTGATCCCTTTATTTATTTTGGTGGGCCGCAAACGCAAGCGGCGTTTGGCCGATGTAGCGGGCAACAGGCTCCGAAGGGCCAATCAGTTGGCCAAAAAGTACTTGGGAGAAGCCAAAAGGAATTTGGGGCACCAGGATGCATTTTACGAATCGTTGGAGCGTGCTTTGCACAACTACTTGAAAGCTCAGCTGCAATTGGAAACCAGTGAACTTTCGAAGGATCGGATAGCTCAACTCTTGCAGGAGCGAAATGTAGAAGCTGGGGTGACAGCAGGATTCATTCAATTACTTAAAAGCTGTGAATTTGCAAGGTATGCCGGGGCTTCGGCGGTTTCGATGAAAAAGGATTACGCTTTGGCCGTACAGACCATTTCCAATATTGATAAACTAATGTAGCCGTGATGAAGACATTAAAAAAAATGGTTTTGCTTCCTTTATGCCTGCTTTCCTTTTTGGGGAAGGCCCAGAACAAAGCCCTTTTTGAACAGGGAAAGGAACAATACAAGGCTGAAAGTTATCAGGAAGCTATCAATTCGTGGAGCAAGATTTTGCAGGGCGGGGAACATTCGGCAGCTTTGTATTTCAATATGGGAAACGCTTATTACAAGCTCAATCAGGTGGGCCCCAGTATTTACTATTACGAAAAGGCCCTACAGATGGCCCCCCATAATTCGGATATCCAACACAATTTGGCTTTTGCCCAAAACGCTACGGTAGATGCTATCGAACCGCTTCCCAAAACATTTTTTGCCAAATGGAACGAAAAAATCTCCGGCTTGATGGGGTACGATGGTTGGGCTTGGTTTTCGGTAGGGGCAGTATTCCTTTTCGCCTTTTGCTTTTTGAATTACTATTTTGGGGTACAAAGCCAAAGGAAGCGTCTCTTCTTCGCAGGAAGCTTAGTATCGTTCTTGGTACTGATGGGGGCCTTTTTTATGGCCTTCAGGACCTTTCATTCGTTTCAAAATAACCGAGAAGGAATCGTTTTTGCTACGGTGTGTGAAGTGAAAAGCGGTCCAAGAATGAAAGAAGCGACAACCTTTAAGCTTCATGAGGGAACCAAAGTAACCATACTTGCCGAAGAAGACAACTGGTACCGCATTTCTTTGGCCGACGGAAAAGATGGTTGGTTGCCAGAGGGGGATTTAAAAGAGTTATAAATTGTGTATCTTTAGTTCCTAGCTTTCAATAGACAAAGCGGTGCGAACTTTTAAAAGTATTCTATTCCTTACCATTTTTACGGTGTATACCTTAACACCAACCCTGCTTTTTATCACATATAAAGGGGAAGATACTGTTTGGGCGTCTTCTTCCAATGAAATGGAACCGCAGGATGGGTTGGAACAACCTTCTTGGGACCAACTCTGTGTTTCGGTATGGGATCAAGACATTCCTTTTTTGATGGTTTTTTTGAATGATAAGTCCAATTGGTATACACCAGTCGTGTATCAGTACATTCCTTCCAATACCCATTCCCCGCCCCCCGAACATTTAGGTTGAATTTGAATTGTCCTATTATTAATCAATCCTTTTCCATACCAATAGAAAGGGCTAAATCCATCCCATCATGTTCAAAACGCTATTTACCAACCTTCGCGGAAATCTTCTTGGCGGTATCACTGCCGGTATCGTAGCACTTCCTTTGGCTTTGGCCTTTGGGGTACAATCGGGTCTTGGACCCAGTGCGGGGCTTTATGGCGCTATTTTTATCGGCTTTTTTGCTTCCCTTTTTGGGGGCACCAACACCCAGATTTCCGGACCTACGGCCCCCATGACTGCTGTTTCTATGGTCATCATAGCCAGCATTATTGCGGTTCATGAAGGCAACGTTCAAAAAGCCTTGCCCTACATCCTTACCGTTTTTTTACTGGCAGGGCTCCTGCAAATTGGGATAGGGCTTACAGGGATAGGACGCTACATTCGCTACATTCCCTATCCTGTGGTTTCAGGGTTCATGACTGCCATTGGGGTAATCATCCTCATTACCCAAATCTTGCCCTTGGTAGGGTATTATACCAAAGAAGATCGGGAATTCATCAACGAATTTAAACCAGAGGCCGAGGAGATACTTCTCGATAAAATCCTGAAGGATGAAGCTGGGGAAGGCATTTTGGTATTGGACGATTTTAGGGAAACTGTGCGAAGGGCCGAGCAAATTACGGAAGATGAAATTGTGGTTGAAGCTGTTACGCTGGCGAAGAGTGAAAGTTCTGGGGTGTTAGGAACCATCAAAACCCTGCCACGTGCGTTGCAGCGCATCAACTGGCTAGAATTGTTATTGGCCCTTATCACCATTGCCATTATCTACGGATTCAAATTCATCACCAAGAAAATTCCAAGCACCTTGGTGGCACTCTTTGTGGTTTCGCTTGGGGCCTACTATTTGAAACTGGACTACCGCCCCATCGAGGAAATTCCTGCAGGAATCCCTTTGCCCAATTGGGAGCTGTTTTCACAATTTAGCATCGGCCACCTTACTCCATATATCTTTACGGCCCTTACCCTTGCTTTTTTAGGGGCTATTGATTCGCTGTTAACTTCGGTCGTGGCCGACAACATGACCAAGACCAAACACAACCCCAATAAGGAATTGGTGGGACAAGGTATTGGTAATAGTGTGGCCGCTATCTTTGGAGGCATCCCTGGGGCTGGGGCCACCATTCGTACCGTGGTCAATATCAATGCGGGGGGTACCACCAAATTATCAGGCATGGTGGCAGCGGTCTTGTTGTTGGTAATCTTGTTGGCGGCAGGCCCTATTGCTTCACAAATCCCTGCTGCGGTTTTAGCAGGCATTTTGGTTACTGTGGGCATCGGGGTAATGGATTACAAAGGATTGCGTGCCATCCCCAAAATGGCCCGAACGGAAGTAGTGGTGATGTTGGTAGTATTGCTGCTTTCGGTGTTTTGGAATTTGGTATATGCTGTAGGGATTGGTTTTTTACTGGCGTCCCTTATTTTTATGAAGAAGATTGGGGACGTTACCGCTTCCAAATCGAAAGTGGTAGCTTTAGAGGGTGCTGATGAAATGGACTTGCCATGGAAAGATGAAGTCGCATTTCCCGATAGCCTGAAAAAGAAGGTGTTCATCAAACGGTTGAAAGGCCCCTTATTTTTTGGTTCGACCTCCGACTTTCAGGAGCTCTCCAAGGAAATCCCCCCCGAGGCCAACTATGTCATTATTCGGATGGGAGAAGTGCCCTACATCGACCAATCGGGATTGTACGCCCTCGAAGAAGTTTTGCTCGACTTGAACCAACGGAACATCCATGTGGTATTTGAGGGCTTGCAAGAAGGCCCCAAAGCTAAAATGCAAAGCATCGACATCATCCCCGATTTGGTCCCTAGGGAGTGTTTAATGGACGATTTCAAGGAAACCATGGTGTACATTCGGGAACACGTACAATTGGATAAGTAATGCCAAACCTACTCGTGCTCAGGATCGAGGGAGGTGGGTAATTCTGTTGGGAGTGTATCCTTTAAGTTATTGAATTCTTGAATGAGGGTTGGGAGTACGGCGGGTGCTAGCGACGCCACTACGGGATAGATTTTGGATCCTTCCTTTTTTTTCTCGGAGATAATGTAGCCCGTTAGGTTGGCGCTTCCAAAAAATAAAAAGATCACACTTAGGATTAGGGCATATTGTGCCGTGGAAAAAACGCCCCCCAATAACTTATTGAGCAAGCCCAATGCCGTGAGGTCGGCCACTTTGGTCATGAGTTTGCCAAGGAGGTTGGCCAAGAACACTACCCCAAAGAAGGTAATGGCAAACGAAGCCCATTTGGTCATTTGTGGATCCCAATCGAACCAATCCGAAAGGTAGCCCCCAACAAACCCCGAAAAATAAATAGCAGCATAAATCCCCACAATCAGTCCAATTAACGAGGTCAAAGTAACCAAGAGGCCTTTTTTAAAGCCCAAGTAAAAAGCGAACGCCAAGAGAATGGCCAAAACGATGTCAACAGCATTCATGGAAAGTAAAGATAGTATTTTTATTATTTTGGAACGATTGCCTTATTTTTGTCCCCTATGTCGCGTGACGAATTATTAAAACACCGATGGAATACTATCGTAACCCTGCTGAGCAATCGGTTTGCCGACGGCGAAACCCTCGATTTGGACGGGATCATTTACATAATTGGACTCCAGGAATTGGGGCAATTGCATCGAAAATTCAAAAAGGACGAGAAAATCAACTTGATGCATATTGCCATTTGCCGATTGTTGGAGCCATTTGGGTACTATGAGTTCGAGTATTTCGACGACGATGGCTGGCCACATTACAAAAACCTGGAACAATTACCTCCCCTAAAGGCAGGAGAGCAAACCGTATTGATGAAGGAAGCCATTGTTTTGTATTTTTTAGAGAAGCAGGTCATTGACTAATTCGGGGGAAAATGCCTATTTTTGCCCTTTCAACCCGTGGGAGCCATGTTAGAAAAAATTAAAGCACACATTGCCGAAGTTGAAGCCTTTACCGCCAAGACCAAGGATGATATCGAGGCCTTTCGCATCAAATACCTTGGAAGCAAAGGTTTATTGAAGGAGTTTTTTGCCGAATTCAGGAATGTGGCCAACGACCAGAAGAAAGAGTTTGGACAGCAAGTAAATGCCTTGAAGGAAGCTGCCGAAGCAAAGGTGAGCGCCTTGAAGGAATCCTTGGAGCGCACTGAGGTTTCCAAAGGGGTGTACGGAGACCTTTCCCGTCCTGGGGAACCCATTACCATAGGCTCCAGGCATCCCATATCGATGGTCAAAAACAAGATCATCGAAATATTTTCGCGCATTGGCTTCAATGTATCCGAAGGCCCCGAAATGGAGGACGATTGGCACAACTTCACCGCATTGAACCTTCCCGAATACCATCCGGCCAGGGACATGCAGGACACCTTTTTCATCCAAACAAATCCAGACATCCTGCTCCGCACCCATACGTCCTCGGTACAGGTGCGCTACATGGAAACCCATAAACCGCCCATTCGGACCATCTCTCCCGGACGGGTGTACCGAAACGAAGCCATTTCGGCCCGTTCGCATTGCTTTTTCCACCAAGTGGAAGGGTTGTATGTAGACAAAGGAGTAAGCTTTGCTGATTTGAAACAGACTTTGCAATACTTTACGACGGAACTATTTGGGAAGTCCAAAATTAGGTTGCGGCCATCCTACTTTCCATTTACCGAACCCAGTGCCGAAGTGGATGTGTATTGGGGTTTGGAAACCGAAACCGATTACAAGATGACCAAAGGAACCGGCTGGTTGGAAATTATGGGCTGTGGCATGGTAGATCCCAATGTACTTCAAAATTGCGGGATCGACCCACAGGAATACTCCGGGTTCGCTTTTGGGATGGGAATTGATCGTATTGCACTGTTGTTGCATCAAATTCCCGATATCCGCATGTTGAGCGAGAACGATGTACGGTTCTTGGAACAATTCAAAAGCAGTTTTTAGCCTTTTCTTTTTTACTTTACAGACCGACCATTTAAGGAACTCTTCTGATTTAACAAATTTTTGTTTTTTAAGGTTCGGAAAGTTCCGAACTAATCATATATTTGTGTTTCAAATTGAAATCATGAGCCCAGAATTATTGAAGGAAAAGCATTTATTGGTGGAACGTTTGGGAGTGCTTTTTGAAAAAAAGGAAGCCTTGGCCCCTATGGCTGCACGGATTTTTGCTTTTGTGGTATTAACGGGAAGGCAAGGGGTGACCTTCGAGGATTTATTGCAAGGACTTTGTGCAAGCAAAAGTACCATTTCGACCCACTTGAATCATTTGCACGATTTAAAAAAGCTTGAGTATTTCACCAAGCCGGGTGACCGAAAAAAATACTATGTGGTGAACCAAGACTCCATCCGGCAGCACATTGATGAAATGATAGCCACTTGGGACGAACAGCGGGAACTGCATCTTGAAATGAAGGCTTTCAAAAACAAGGTGAATTTACTCTCAACCGATTTGGAACCGCCATTTGAAATGGATTTTCACGACAATTACATCGATTTTTTGGAACAGGCCATTAAATCGCTCAATAAACTAAAAGATGCCATCAACCTAAAACTAACGCAATCATCACACAACTATGGACACTAAAAAACCAAAACGAATACTGCACGCTATTGGGCTATCCCTGCTTTTAGTGGGTTGCGGGGACCCAGGGGCGCAAAAAGGACCCCAACAAGGGCAAGCATTGCCTTTTCCGGTAGTTTCAGTTCCCAAAAAGAACGTAATTACCTATACGAACTATCCTACCACCATCGAAGGGAAAGTAAATAGCGAGATACGTCCAAAGGTTTCAGGCTACATCCAAAAGGTGTTGGTGGATGAGGGCCAAAAGGTCACAAAAGGACAATTGTTGTTTCAATTGGAAACCCAATCGTTGTCTCAAGATGCTGAAGCTGCAAAAGCAGCGGTTACAGCGGCGGAAGTAGAGGTGGCCAAATTGGTGCCTTTGGTTGAAAAAGGAATCATCAGCAATGTGCAATTGGAGACTCAAAAGGCCAAACTGGCTCAGGCCAAAAGCATGTACAGCAGTGTATTGGCCAATATCGGGTATGCCCAGGTAAAAAGCCCCGTGAACGGGTATGTGGGAGCGATCCCTTACCGGGAGGGCTCGTTGGTAAGCGGAAGTATCGTGGAGCCACTGACCACCGTTTCTGAAACCAGTGAGGTTTTTGCCTATTTTTCGATGAACGAAAGCGATTATCTGGATTTCCTTCAAAGTGTGGAAGGGACGACCTTGGAGGCCAAGATTGCCCATTTTCCGAAGGTGAAACTTCAATTGGCCAATGGTAAGGAGTACGAAGAGGAAGGCACCATAGAAACGGTGACCGGCCAGATCAATACCCGAACGGGAACGGTGAGTTTTCGCGCGGTATTTGCTAACCCCAATCATTTGCTCACCAATGGCAACTCGGGGATCATTATCATTCCTAAGGTGTACGAACAGGAACTTGTAGTGCCCCAAGAAGCTACTTTTGAGCAGCAAGGCCAGGTTTTTGTCTATACCTTGAATGCGGAAAACCAGGTAGTGGCCTCACCTATTAGCGTAAAGGACCAGAACAAGTACCTCTACATCATTGACGGAGGCCTTTCGGAAGGTGAAAAAATAGTTGCCAAGGGGGTTGGGAAATTGCGCAATAAAACGCCCATTCAACCTATGGAAATGGCTTTTGATAGTATTGTAAAACCGGTAAAGACCCTATTTCAATAACCCATAATCCACCAACATGTTAAAGACATTCATTGAAAGACCGGTCCTTTCTACCGTCATTGCCATCATCCTTGTGATTTTGGGGATTTTGGGGTTTTCCACATTGCCGGTGGAACAGTACCCGGATATTGCCCCACCCACCATTCAAGTGAATGCGGTTTATCCCGGGGCCAGTGCAGAGACCATTTTGGAGAGTGTGATTATTCCTATCGAAGAGCAGATCAATGGAGTGGAAGGAATGACCTACATTACTTCTTCGGCTACCAACAGTGGTTCGGCCAACATAACGGTATTCTTTAGTCAGGGAGTAGATCCAGATATTGCAGCGGTAAATGTTCAAAACCGAGTAGCAAGGGCCACGCCGTTGTTGCCCCAAGAAGTAATCCAAACTGGGGTACAGACCCAAAAGCAGCAAACCAGTGCGTTGATGTTTTTATCGGTTTATTCTGAGAATCCTGTTTATGATGCCACGTTTCTTCAAAATCACCTGAAGATCAATGTCATTCCATCCATCCAGCGAGTAAAAGGGGTAGGGTTTGTAAATGTGTTTGCACAGCAGGAGTACGCCATGCGTATTTGGTTAAAGCCTGAAAAGCTAGCCGCCTACAACCTGCTGCCCAGCGATGTCCAAGCTGCGCTTCGGGAGCAAAGTTTAGAGGCTTCTGCAGGGAGCCTTGGCGAGAACAATGGCGAATCCTTTACCTATTCCATCAAGTACAGTGGGCGCTTTAAAAATGAAGCGCAGTATGAGGACATCATCATTAAAGCACTGGACAATGGAGAATACCTTCGTTTGAAGGAAGTGGCCGATGTACAACTCGACGCTCAGTCCTATGGCGTCAATGGGATGACCAATGGCTATCCCGGGGTGAACATGGGGATTTTCCAGACCGCAGGATCCAATGCACAGCAAATCATCAACAACATTAAATCGGAATTGGAGCGTTTGGAAAAGGATTTTCCAGATGGGGTTAAGGCGACCATCAATTACGACACAAATGCGTTTCTAACGGCTTCGTTCAATAAAGTGAAATCCACCCTCATCGAAGCCTTTCTGTTGGTATTTTTGGTGGTATTCATTTTTTTGCAGGATTTCCGTTCCACATTAATTCCTGCTATTGCGGTCCCGGTCTCCATCGTAGGGACGTTCTTCTTTTTAGGGCTGTTTGGGTATTCCATCAACCTATTAACGCTATTTGCCTTGGTCTTGGCCATTGGGATAGTAGTGGACGATGCCATAGTGGTGGTGGAAGCCGTACACGCCAAAATTGATCAAGGGGAAAAAAATGCCAAAAAGGCCACCTTGGAGGCCATGCATGAAATTGCAGGGGCCATCATTTCTATTACGTTGGTCATGGCGGCCGTTTTTGTTCCGGTTACTTTTGTTCAAGGACCCACTGGGGTGTTTTACCAGCAATTTGGCGTAACACTCATCGTGGCCATCTTGATTTCGGCGGTAAATGCCCTTACCTTAAGCCCCGCATTGTGTGCCCTGTTCCTGAAATCGCACAACAAGCATGACGAGGAGGGAAAAAGCGTTCTTCAGAAGTTTTATTCCCGCTTTAACCGAGGGTTTAAGGCTACTACGGAACGTTATGTAGCTTCTTTGGCCTTCCTATACCGACACAAATGGTTAACCGTTTTGATCTTGTTAGTTGCAGGAGTGGGCATTTGGTGGGCTGCGACCACGACCCCCAGCGGATTTGTACCAAATGAGGATCGGGGAATCATTTTTGTAAATGTAGAACTGCCCCCAGGGGCGTCCATCGATAGGACCAATGCTGTGAACGCGCAATTGTATCAAAAGGTGAAAGATTTGCCTGGGGTAGCTGGGTTTACCTTCATCAACGGGCGAAGCTTGATCAGTGGGGCTGGAAGCAATTACGGGATTGGCTTTGTGAAGTTGAAGGACTGGTCGGAACGCACCGACGAGGGCGAAACCGCATCGGCCCTTGCGCAGAAGTTGTTTGGGGTGGCGGCTACCATTCCTGAAGCCAACATCATCTTTTTTACTCCTCCCAGTATCCCTGGGTTTGGTTTATCGGGCGGATTTGAAGTGAACCTCTTGGACCGTTCGGGAGGGGATTTCGAAACCTTGGACCAGACTACGCAGCAGTTTATTGGCAGCTTGATGCAGCATCCTGAAATTCAATATGGACAGTCTGCATTCAATACCCGGTATCCCCAGTACGAGATGGAGGTGAATGTTCCTTTGGCAAAGAAGTACGGAGTACCCATTAGCAGTCTGTTTAGAACGATGCAAGGGTATGTTGGCGGTATTTATGCGGCCGATTTTGCCCGTTTCGGGAAGCAGTACCGGGTATACATCCAGGCCTTGCCCAAGGATCGGGCCGATACCCAATCGCTGAACGAGCTATTTGTACGTACTGAAAGTGGGGAGATGACCCCTATTACCCAATTTGTGAAACTGCAGCGGGTGTTTGGCCCCCAGTCGGTAACCCGATTCAATTTGTATAATTCTACCCGAATTAATGGGGCGGCAAGCCCCGGTTACAGTACGGGAGATGCCTTGGCTGTAGTCCAGAAGGAAGTGAAGAACCTTCCCAGTAATTTTGATGTGGCCTATTCGGGTCTATCGCGGGAGGAAGTAAATGCTGGCAACCAGACCGTGCTCATCTTTTTGCTGTGTATCGTGTTTGTGTATTTCTTCCTGGCAGCACAATACGAGAGCTATCTCCTGCCCTTGTCGGTATTGTTTTCGTTGCCACTTGGGGTATTTGGTGCCTTCTTTTCGACAAAAATGATGGGCTTGGAAAACAATATTTATTTCCAGATTGCTTTAATCATGCTTGTGGGGCTGTTGGCCAAAAACGCCATTTTGATTGTAGAGTTTGCCGTTCAGCGAAGGCGTAGGGGTGCAACCCTACTGCAATCGGCTTTGGATGGTGCCAAGGCTCGTTTGCGTCCCATCCTAATGACCTCTTTTGCCTTTATCCTGGGGCTAACGCCCTTGGTGTTGGCACGGGGGGTAGGTGCTGAAGGGAACAATTCCATTGGTACGGGAGCAGTTGGGGGCATGTTGATAGGAACCCTTTTGGGAATTTTTATTGTTCCCAATTTGTACATCCTCTTTCAATGGATGCATGAAAAGGTATCCGGAAAACCCATTGTTGAAACTAAAGAAGAAGATTAAGATGAACATTGTATTCCATACCTTTCTCAAGAAATCGTTGTTGCTGCTACTGGTAGGCTTGCTACTTCAGGGCTGTTTCGTAGCCAAGGACTACAGTAGGCCCGATTGGGAAGCGACGGCCCATTTGTTTCGTACCGATCAACTTTCAATGGATAGCCTTTCCATGGCAACTGTTTCGTGGAAGACCCTCTTTACAGACCCGTACCTTCAGCAGTACATTTCAGAAGGACTTCAGCAAAATTTGGACATCCGCATGGCCCTGCAACGCATGCTAGCCGCAGAAGCCTATGCCAAACAAGGGCGGGCGGGCTATTGGCCTGCAGTTCAGGGTACGGCTACGGCGACCCATCAGGAACTATCCAAAAACGGCCAATTTGGTTCATTCCTGGCCAACACCTCGGTAGAACAGTTTGAGCTTTCTGCCACACTTTCGTGGGAAGCGGATATCTGGGGAAAAATACGCAGTAACAAACGGGCTAACGAGGCCGGATACCTGCAAACGGTTGCGGCCCATCAAGCAGTGAAAACCCAATTGGTGGCGGCCATTGCCACTACGTATTATCAGTTGTTGGCATTGGATGCCCAACTGGACGTAACGCGGAAGACCCTAGTGACCCGCGACAGTAGTGTGACCACAATCAAGGCTTTGAAGGATGCCGGGCAGGTAACCCAAGTGGCGGTAGACCAAAACATTGCCTTGTACAATAATGCCAAGGCCCTAGAAGTGGATTTGGGGGCGGCTATTTTTCGTGCTGAAAATACCCTGAACCTTTTACTTGGAAGATATCCTCAGGAACTCGCTAGGGGATCCTTGGAAGGCCAAACCTTGGAAACTGAGATCCAGTGGGGCGTTCCGGCTACCCTGTTGAGCAACCGTCCCGATGTGATGGCCTCGGAATACGGACTGATACAGGCTTTTGAGCTTACCAACGTAGCCCGAAGCCGGTATTATCCTTCCCTTACCCTTACGGCGACCGGGGGCTTACAAAGCTTGGAACTGGACAAGTTATTGGAAGCCAATTCGTTGTTTGCCAACCTTATTGGTGGGTTGACGGAGCCCCTTTTCAACCGGAGGGCGATAAGGACCCAGCATGAAGTGGCAAAAGCGCAGCAGGAGGAGGCCTTGTTGCAATTCAAGAAATCGCTTTTGGTTGCGGGCAATGAAGTAAGTAACGCGTTGTTTGCCTATCAGGCAGCTAGCCAGAAGATGCAGTACCGAAACCGGGAGGTGGAGGCTTTGCGAAAAGCCGAGGCCAATTCGGAGGAGTTGTTGAAAAACGGCTACGCTACGTATTTGGATCTTTTGACGGCCCGTCAAAGTGCCTTGAGTGCCGAATTGAATGTTATTGACAACAAACTGCAACAATTGGTAAGTGTGGTGACCCTATACGAGGCCCTGGGCGGGGGTTGGAGGTAACCGCAAAAGTGATACAAAATGAAAAAGGACATTTACATTCCCGAAGTAAAGGACGTATATGTAGCGGCGGTTCGGGAGTTTAATACCGACTTCCAATCGCATGATTGGAACGTGTACCTCATCAACGATGGACAGGTACCCTTGGAAACGGTATTGATCCGTTCTGAGGGGCGGAAAGGCGAACAGATGACGGCAGAATTCCGTCATTCCTTGCCCCTATTGCCTCCGCAATCGTATGCCAAGGTGGAATTTTTGGAAGACAGTGTGCTGAAGTTGAACAATTATTTTACCGTCACCTATTTTTTAGGAGAGACCCTTTACGACAAGCGTTTTGAATTTCCGGCCGATTGCATTTTGGAGGACAATGCGGTGGATTTGCCCGTGATGCCTACCCAGGGCGTGTTGGCGCGATGATTCAGTTAAGTGACATGACAAAGGAAATCCCATTGGTCCATGGTTCCTATTTGCTGGAAAAGTTTCCAGGGAAAGGAGGTTGGACCTATGCGGCCATTCCCCAAATCCTTCAAAACCCTAAAAACCCCTTTGGGTGGGTTAGGGTGAAAGGGACTATTGATGGATATCTCCTTCAGCAATACAAGTTAATGCCCATGGGGGAAGGAAGGCTATTTTTGCCCATCAAGGCTTCCATCCGCAAGGCCCTCAAGAAGCAGGCGGGCGATTACGTTTCCATTACCCTGTATCACGATAGTTCCATGGTGGAAATCCCCAAAGAATTGCTGGCCTGTTTTGAACAGGAACTTCCTGAGGTATTGGGTACTTTTATGGAATTTACAGAGGGACAGCGCAAGGCCTATATCGATTGGGTCTATGCGGCCAAAACGGACCCTACCAAAGTAATACGCATTGTAAAAATGATGGAACGCCTTGGGAAAGGGTTGAAGTTTCATGAACGGGAAAAAAAGGAAGCACCCTAATGCGGTATTTTCGCTACTAAGAAGGACTTTTTCGCTATCTTTAGTACGATTGAAATCATTGTATTTCCTCATGAAGCCGTTGTTTTTTTGTTGGATTTTAGGGGCATTGCTGTCTACAAGGGGCTTGGCACAAGACCGGGATTTGTCACAAATAGAAACGGATTTGGTGAAGCTGTTTGAGGTATACCGAGCTGCCGATTACGAACTGCGCTATGACTCCGTGCGTCCTGCTCTTCGAAATCGCATGGAGGCTGTTTTTTCTGAAGTCAATACCCTAAACTATCCTTTCGATTCCTTGGGGAAAACCATCAAAATGATTGCTTCGGACGACGGGAAGGTGCGGGTGTTGAGTTGGGATGAAGCCACTGGAGGCACCTGGCACGATATGGCGGTTTTGGTGCAATACCTTGCAGCGGACGGAAGCCTGCATGTGGAATGGATTGATAGTGATATTGCGGAAGAACCCAATGGACTTACCCCGGATCTACTGTATGAAATGCATACCTTGAAAACCGATCAAGACACCTACTACCTGTGCTTTGGATGGGGGACTTTTGGATCGGGCCACCACCACAACAGTCTGTTTGTCTTTTCCATTGCCGATACCGGGGTGACCGTTTGTGATGCCTGCATTGACGAGCGCCTTCAATTCATTTTTGCCCCTAGGGGAGCGCAAATAGACCTCCGCTACGATACGGCGCAATGGTGCATCCGTTTCAATACGTTTGTCATGGACAACGAGACCGGCTTTTACCGCCCCACCGGAGGCATCACCCAGTTGCAATGGAATGGTTCGCGATTTGTAACGGTGGAGGAATAATTCACAATCAAAATACGGTTTGGACTTATCAAAACCCCTTTAATATCCTTTTCTATGTGCTTTGATCGTAAATACCGTCAATGCCCAAAAAGGAATTACTGATACTAGGGTTTTCCAGGCACTCAAGATTCCGATGACCAGCAGCAAGGCCATGAGTAGGCCCAACAACACCATCCCAAAATAAGTAAGTCGTTTGCTGGGATGTCTTTGCAGCAATGGCAGTCCCAAAAAAAGTAGCCCGATAAAGGGAAGGATGGTAAGGGGGTGTGCTACCGAGACGGGGTCTTGCCAGCCTTTGGAAAATAAAGTTACCAGGGTTTGAAAAAGGAATTGGTGCTGACCTTCGCCCCACTCCAAATACCCAAACAAGGCACTGAGTGCGAGGGCCAATTGCAGGATTTTGATGCGGAGTATGGGCTGCATGACGGGTTAAAAATACAACAAAAAAACCCCGTTAAAACGGGGTTCCTAATCAAATCAACTAGAACAAATCAGGACGAACAAATGGCGTCCCAGGTGGTCCAAAAGGTGGCATTGCTACCGCCTAATTTTTGTTCCTTATTGGCAACGATGCCTACCATAGAGGCGCAATTGGAATTGCAACCTATTTGGTTGGTACTGCCCTGCTGGGGAGGGATGTCTACCTGTCTTGGCGGATTGGTGGAGAAATCGGTTTGGGTGATCTTGATGTTGAACGTCCCCGATAACCCGGGGGTTTGGAGCGTTTGGGTGGGATTGTTGGAATCGATGGTCCCACTCCAATTACCCTGCGAAAGGGTGACCGACCATCCTTTCACGCGGGCGGCGGTATCGTTTTGAGGAGATAGGTAGACCCAAAATTGGGCTCCCCCTCCCAATTTCAGGCCTTCTTGAACATTTGCTAATCCAGACATAACGTTGGTTTTTGTATGATGCCTACTCTATATGGTTTTCGGCTGCCCCGAAAAACAATCGCTAGACGAATTAGGGAGTCCTAAGAATTTAGAAGCAAGCTACGAGGAAAATGAATGGAAGGCAATCCGTATTTATACGTAATTTGAAGTTTTGTGAATAGAAAAACCCCCTCCAAGTGGAGGGGGCCTTCCTTAACTGATTGACCTATTCAATCATGAAAAAAACTATTCTTTGACGAGCTGTTTTGTCAGCGAGCCTTGCTGGCCCTCTATGATGACCATATAGGTAGCAGTGGAGAGCCTTGAGATGTCGATCTCCGCCTGT